>CALMYM010000200.1 GCA_937873675.1 uncultured Alphaproteobacteria bacterium
AGCGGAACCCCCCCTGGCGCCTCGGAAGAAGCCTCGGACCGCCGCCCTCGCGGCCCTCCCCGTCCCCGCCGCCGGCGTCGCCTCGACCGGTTCGGCGCTCGCCGGCCCGCATCATCATCATCGCCACGGCTGGGGCTGGGGCGCCGGCGGTCTCGCGGCCGGTCTGGTGATCGGCTCGGCGTTGGCCTCGCGTCCCGCCTATGCCGAAGCCGAGACGGTCTATTCCGAGCCGGTGCGTCGCTGCACCACGGTCGAGCGGGTCAACCGCTGGGGCGAAGTGATCGGCACCCGCCGCGTCTGCCGCACCTACGAATGATCCCGTCTCATCCGCGATCGACGAAAGGCCCGCTCCCCCCGGCGGGCCTTTTCGCATGGGGGAGGCGAACGAGTGCCGCGCGTCGGACGTCGGCTTCTCCGGCCCCAAAAAATTCTTCGAAAAAAATCGCCGTCGCTTTGAACCGGATCGACCGCCGGCGCGACAGACGGACAAGAAGGCCGGCAACGAGGCCTTCGCCCCCGACCCCCAGGAGAGCCCCCATGTCGACCTCGAAGAAGATCCTCACCGCCGTCCTCGTCGCCCTCACCGTCGCCACCTCCGGCGTCGCCTCGATCGGGACCGCCGAAGCCGCTCCCTGGCATCATCGTCACCATCATCGCGGCCACGGCTGGGGCTGGGGTGCCGGCGGTCTCGCCACCGGCCTGATCATCGGCTCGGCGATCGCCTCGCAGCCGGCCTATGCCGAACCGGTGCGTCGCTGCCATCGGGTCGAGCGCGTCAACCGCTTCGGCGAAGTGATCGGCACCCGTCGCGTCTGCCGCGTCTACGAATGATCTCCTCTCTTCCCCGATCGATCGCGAGGCCCGCTCCCCCCGGCGGGCCTCGGCATTTTTCTGGATGCAGCCATGCGACGACGGTGCGACGTGCCGGACGTTGCCCTGCTAGATCGAAACGATATGATCCGGCCACGCCGCTCTCGGGCGTCGCGGAGTGCCGGCGAAGGGGGAGTTCAGAGGCGCATGCTGCCGTTCGGCCGGACCTACGACGAGATCACCGCGGCGTTCCGTTGGCGGGTTCCTCCCGCCTACAACATCGCCGTCGACGCGTGTGAGAAATGGGCGACGGTGGAGCCCGAGCGGGTGGCGCTGATCCACGTTCGCGCCGACGGATCGATCGACCGCTGGACCTACGGACGCCTGTCCGAGACCGCGCATCGGCTCTCCAATCTCCTGACGGCGCGCGGTGTGATGCGCGGCGACCGGGTGGCGATCCTGCTGCCGCAGTCGCCGGAGACGGCGATCACCCACATCGCGGTCTACGCCATGGCGGCGGTGGCGTTGCCGCTCGCCGATCTCTTCGGGGTCGAGGCGCTGGCCTATCGTCTCGGCGACGCCGGGGCGCGGGTGGTGGTGACCAACCGGGCGGGCGCCGCCAAGATCGCCGAGATCCGCGACCAGCTGCCGGGGCTCGAACTGGTTCTGACCGTCGATGGTCCGACCGAGGGGACGGAGGACTTCCACCGCCTTCTCGCCGAGGCCTCCGACCGCTTCGAAGCGGTGACGACGTCGGCCGACGATCCGGCGTTGATGATCTACACCTCCGGCACCACCGGTCAGCCGAAGGGGGCGCTCCACGCCCACCGGGTGCTGCTCGGCCATCTGCCGGGCGTACAGTTCGCCCACGAGTTCCTGCCGCAGCCGGGCGATCTGATGTGGACCCCGGCCGACTGGGCCTGGGCCGGCGGGCTCCTCAACATCCTCCTTCCGGCGCTGACGCTCGGCGTTCCGGTGGTGGCGGCGCGGTTCGAGCGCTTCGATCCGGACGCGGTGTGGCGGTTGATCGCCACCCAGGGCATCCGCAACGCCTTCATCCCGCCGACCGCGCTGAAGCTCCTACGCGGCGCCGGGCCGGTGCCGGATCGCGCCTCGCTGAGGTTGCGCACCGTCGGTTCGGGCGGCGAGATGCTCGGCCGCGACACCTACGACTGGGCGCGGGCGGAGCTCGGCATCACCATCAACGAATTCTACGGCCAGACCGAGTGCAATCTGGTGGTCGGCGCCTGCGGCGCCGCCGGGGTGACGCGGCCGGGGGCGATGGGCAAGCCGACGCCGGGCCACAGCGTGGCGGTGATCGACGACCAGGGCAACGTGATGCCGCCGGGGGAGACCGGGCAGATCGCGGTGAAGCGGCCCGATCCGGTGATGTTCCTCGGCTACTGGGGTAAGCCCGAGGCGACGGCGGAGAAGTTCATCGGCGACTGGATGACCACCGGCGACCAGGGGATGACCGACGAGGACGGCTATCTCTTCTTCGTCGGGCGCGACGACGACCTGATCACCTCGGCCGGCTATCGCATCGGTCCGTCGGAGATCGAGGATTGTCTCGCCGGACATCCTGCGGTGTCGCTGGCCGCGGTGGTGGGCAAGCCCGATCCGATCCGCACCGAGATCGTCAAGGCCTTCGTCAAGACGAAGCCCGGCGTGACGACGGATGCGACGCTCGTCGAGGACATCCGCGCCCATGTGCGCAAGCGCCTGGCGGCGCACGAATATCCGCGCGAGATCGTGTTCGTCAAAGAGATCCCGTTGACGACCACCGGCAAGGTCATCCGTCGCTTCTTCCGCGAACAGGTGCGCGACGAGGCGGCGGCGGAAGCCCGGGCCCGCGACGCGGGCGTGTGAGGCTCACCGCTCAGCCGGCGAAGCGGCGGCGCAGGCGGCGGGCGATGCGTCGTGCCGCCAGATAGGCGCCGAGTTCGGCCGCCTGCAGGCGGAGGCGCAGCGGCAGGCGCAGCGGCGCCGGGAAGCCGACGACCACCGTGCCGATGCGGCGGCGATCGGGCCACATGTGGTTCATCAGCGGATGGTCTTCGACCGCCAGACTGTCGACCTCGACGAGTTCGCCCTCGTCGAGGAAGCGGGTGGTGGCGCGCAGCAACACCTGTGCGCCGGGGGAGTAGGCGGCGAAGGCCTCGTCGTAGGCGGTCTTCCAGCTGACCCAGTGGCCCTCGGCGCCGAAACACACCAGCATGGCGAGCGGTTGGCCGCCGCGGTCGATGCGGTCGACGACGATGCGGCCGCTGTCGGCGAGGCCGTCGACCACCCGCTCGGCGAAGCGGACGACGTCGGCATTCTGCACCAGCGCGGTGCGGCGCCGGCCTTTCCAGCCCGAGGCCTCGAGCACGAGGAAGTCGGCGAAGGCGTCGCGCGCCTCGGCGCCGCGGGCGATCGAAGTGCGCACCGGGCCGGTCTCGGCGAGACGTCGCCACTGCCGCCGCCATTCCTTGCGGCGTTTGCGGCGGATGTGGTCGTGGAAGAAGGCTTCGCCGTCGCCGCCGCCGCGCAGGCAGGCGCGGACGTGGTTCTCCACCACCATCACCTCGTGGCCGGCGGTTTCGGCGACCCGTCCGAGAACGGCGGCGAAGGGACCGTCGAGCGGCAGATCGGGGAAGACCACGCCGCCGTCGCGGCGGGCGATCGCGGCGAGCAGGGCGAGGAGGATCTCCTCGCTGCGGTCGGCGTCGACGAGCGGCGTGCCGAGCGGGGCGTATTCGTTGGCGAAGACGCTCGGCAGCCGGCCGGTGAGGCCGAAGCCGAGGCGGGGCGTCCACAGCGCCATCACCGCGACGAGGCGGCGGGCGGCGCCTTCTCCGCGGTGGGCGACGAGCAGGCGCGCGTCGGGGGCGAAGGTCTCCAGCGCCGGGATCAGGAAGTCGGGCCCGTGCATGACGTCGGGTTCGACGGCGCGGGCGACGAGATCGTTCCAGGCGGCGCGCAGCGGCACCGCTTCGACCAGCGACAGCTCCCGCACCTCGACGCCGTGACCGCGCGCGGCGCGGCCCACCGGTTCGTCACCGTGGGGCGCACCACCGGCTTCCACAGCCGATGTGCCGGTCGAGGTCATGGAGAGATCGCTCCTTCCCAACGGTTTCCGCGGGCTCCTGCGGATCACCATCCGCCGCCGGAGCCGAGTCGTCGAAAATGGCCTCGTTCGGTCGGAACCATCCGAACTTCGTATCATGTCGAAGGCCGAAGGTGCTGGCGCACCCGGCCTTCGACGGCACGCGAATTTCACATTTGCATCAGCGGCATGAGAAATTCGCGTCAGGAATACGATCGGTCATTTTCGATGACCGATCGTATCACACGGATGACGCGGCCCGCCGCGCCGGCGCCAGAAAGAAGACGTTCAGGCCGAGGCGCCGCCGCACCACCATCGCCAGAACGACCGATTCGAAAATCATCGCCACCGTCGTACCGACGGCCGCACCCCAGATACCGTAGATGGGAATGAGTATCGAGTTCAACAGGAGGCTGACCGCCAGGGTGAGCCCGTAGACGGATGCCGACGAGGTCTGTTGGCCGGCCATCGAGAGCAGCGTCTCGGCGGGGCCGACCGACGAACGGGCGAGGACGCCGAGAACGAGCACGAAGAGGATGGGGAACCCTTCGGTGAAGCTCGGCCCGAAGAGCGACAGCAGCGGACGGCCGACGACCAGGACGCCGATCGACATCACCAGGGAGGCCCAGAAGGTCCATTTGACCATCTTGGCGACGAAGGCGGCGAGTTCGGCCTGCGCGTCGGCGTGCCACAGCGAGGCGAAGCGCTTGGCCGAGGCGACCTTGGCGGCGTAGTAGACGAAGTGGACGAGGGCCAGCGTCTTGACCGTGGCGAAATAGACGGCGACGCGGTCGGGTTCGGCGTATCGACCGACGAGCAGGATGTCGATGCTGTTGAGCAGCACCAGGAAGCTGTCGACCAGGAACATCGGCGCGCTCAGGCGCACCCAGAGCGCGACGTCGTAGCGCCGCGGCGCCGGCGGCAGAACCGCGGCGAGGCGGCGGCCGATGGCGACGGTCTGGCCGAGCGTGGCGGTCCAGGTGGCGCCAACCGCCGCCCAGCAGGCGTTGACCGCCGTCATCTCGAGGCCGAGGGCGAAGGCCGCGGCCATCAACACGAGGATCGTCGCCGGGCGGGCGACGAAGGTCGGCACCAGGGCGAGATCGGGCCAGCCCTGCGCCACGGCGATGCCGTCCTGGATCTCGGCGACGGTGTAGATCGGCAGGCAGACCGCGGCGACGAAGATCGGCACCAGCCGGTAGTCGGAGACGAGATCGGGGCGGAGCCACAGGATGGCGCAGCCGAGGGCGGCGATCAGCCCCGAGACGACGAAGGTGTAGAGGCGGGCCGCCAGGATCAGGCCGCGCGCCGCGCCGTGATCGCCGTCGTGGGAGTATTTGCGCAACAGCGTGATCACCGACTGCTCGAGGCCGAAGGCGAAGACGACGCCGAGGGTGATCACCAGGGTCCAGACGACGACGAAGACGCCGTATTCGAAACCGCCCATCCAACGGGCGAGCAGCATCTGGCTGACGTAGGCGAGGCCGGCGGAGAAGACGCGGATGAAGAAGGCGCTGGCGGCGATGTGGCCGGTGGCGGCGGCATCCCCGGACGAGGCGGGGGGCGCGACACGATCGAGAACCGAGGCGAGGCGGCGGGCCGGTCCGGCCGGCAGGTAGCGCTCGATCAGGGATCTCGGAGACAGCGACAAGAATCGACCTCGGTCGGCGGCATCGATCCGTTGTGTAACACGCTTCGCCGGAAGGGTCGTCCGCCGAGTCTTCGGAGGTGGACGCCGGCCGAGGGGAGCGCGCCCCGCGCGAACCGATCACCGCGGAAGGTCGGTCGCCGTCATTCGGTCACGACGATGCGACTGTTCTCCATGCCGTGGCTGCGCACCAGTCCGAAGAGCGTCGCGGCGTCCCTCGGGTGCAGGCGCACGCAGCCGTGCGAAGCGGGCCGGCCGAGGCGTCCGGTCTCGTAGGTGCCGTGGACGGCGATGCCGCCGTTGAAGAAGATCGAGTTCGGCATCGGCGAGTTGTGGTACTTGCGCGAGTAGTACTTCTTGTGCATCCGCGTCGGCCGGTAGCTGCCGAGCGGTGTCCGATAGCCCCGCTTGCCGGTGGAGACGGCATATTCGCCGGTCTTGATACCGTCGACGAGCACGACCATGCGCTGCGACGACACGTGAATCCGGGCTTCCACGGCGGCCGCTTCGGCCGAACGGGCGAGGCCCAGGATGCCACAGAGAAGGGCGAAGGTCAGGGCGAAGAAACGCATCGCGAAGATCCTCGATGACTTGCCGGGCGAAGGCAGAATCTCTCGACCGGAGGGCAGAACTGAAGCGATCGTGCGAGTATCTCGCATCCTACCCTCGAATACACGGCATTGTCGACATTAAGCTTAAGGTCGGGGGCGCGCGCCGGTGGCCGTCCGGCGCCGCGGCGACACTTCACGGCGGCGATGATCGCGGTTAAGCCGAGGACGGTTCTTCCCTTTCTCTCCCATCCGAGTCGTCTCGCCATGTCGCGCCTGCGCTCCGCCGTTCTCCTCGTCTCGACCCTCGTCTGCGCCGCCGCTGCGGCCGAGGACATGCCGCATCAGTTGACCGGCGAGCTGATCCGCACCGAGCACGAGAACTGCAAGACCTCGACCGGGTACGGCATGCGTTTCGTCACGCTGCGCGATGTCGACGGGGACGGCCGCAAGGACGTGGTGCTCGATTACGCCGAGGCGTCGTGCGGTGGTCAGCCGGAGCCCTATTGCGACGGCTCGGGCTGCCTGCTGAAGGTCTACCTCGGCGGCGGCGGCGCCCATCGCAAGGTGTTCGAAGGCCGGGTGCGGTCGTGGAAGGTGGAGGAGCACGGCGGTCGGCCGACGCTTCTCGTCGACGGTCGGCCGTTGACGCGCTGAGCCGGCGGTCAGGCGGACCGGGCGATGCCGGCGACGAGGCCGGCGAGCAGGTGGTGCAGTTCGCGCACCGAGAAGGGTTTCTCCAGCCAATCGGCGAAGATCGCCGGCAGGACGGTCGGCCGTTCGCGGCCGGTGACGGCGACGAAGGCCGGGCGGTCCTCGCCAGCGAGGCGGGCGAGGGTGCGGGCGAGGTCCTCGCCGTGGACGTCGGGCAGGCCGAGATCGATCAGCACCACGTCGAAGCCCTGTGTGCGCACCGTTTCGCGCGCCTCCTCACCCGAGCCGGCGAGCGCGGCGGTGATGCCGAGGCCGGCGAGCATGGCCTGGAGCAGGATGCGGCCGATGGCGTGATCCTCGACGACGAGGACGCGCAGGCCGTCGAGCGCCGCGGGCAGCGGCGAGGGAACGAGCGGCGGTTCGGCGTGGCGGGTCATCGACGGTCCCCGAGGCGAGCCTCTTCGAGGGTTCCACTCTAGGCCCACTCCCTCAACGCCCGGTTAAGTCGAGGAAGATCGTCGGCCGTCGTCCGCCAGTCGACCAGGCGGCGGACGTCGTCGGGGGTGAGGCCCTGGTCGCGCAGGTGGGCGAGCGCCGTGTCGGCGGCCGACTTGGCGAGCTTGCGGCCACCGGCGTCGGTGACGAGGCGGTGGTGGTGATAGATCGGCTCCGGCAGATCGAGCAGCCGCTGCAACAGGCGGTGGAGGCTCGTCGCGTGGAAGAGATCGCGGCCGCGCACCACGTGGGTGACGCCCTGGAGCGCGTCGTCGACGACCACCGAGAGGTGATAGCTGGTCGGCACCTCCCAGCGCGCCAGCACCGGGTCGCCCCAGGCGGCGGGGAGGGCCTCGATCCGCCCGCTCTGGCCGTCCGCTCCGCCACCGGTGTCGCGCCACGACAAGGGCCCCACCCGGGCCAGCGCCTTCGCCCTGTCGAGGCGCCAGACGACGTGCGGTTCGCGGCCCATGCGTTCGGCGAGGACGGCGGCGTCGAGGGCTCGTTCGTCGCCGGGATAGTGCGGGGCGCCGTCGGGGTCGCGCGGCCAGGAGCGACCGTCGGCTTCGAGCGCGGCGACGCGG
>CALMYM010000201.1 GCA_937873675.1 uncultured Alphaproteobacteria bacterium
GCCGATCACGGTCGGGGCGGGGGCGCGGATCGGCGCCAACTCGGTGGTCATCGAGGATGTGCCGCCGGAAATGACGGTGGTCGGCATCCCCGGCAAGATCGTCAAGGCCGACGCCGATCGCCGCCGCATCGCCGGCCGCATCGACCTCGAGCACCATCTGATGCCCGATCCGGTCGGCGAGGCGATCGCCGCGCTGGTCGACCGCATCGAGTTCCTGGAACTGCGGCTCGCCCGGCTCGCCGGCGAGCGCGAACCCTCGGTCGACTTCGAGGTGATGCCCGATCCGGGTCCCGCCGCGACCGAGACTGCCCGCCCGTCCGCGCCGGACGCGGCGACTTCCTCCGATCCCCTCTCAGCCCACGGGAGCCGGTCATGACCGAAGCGGTTTCGTCCTGCGACATCTCCAACGCCGTGGTGGTGAAGGACATCCTCGCGCGCCTGAAGCAGTGCTCGAGCGCCGAGGACTTCTTCACCGAGCTCAAGGTGAAGTTCGACCCCAAGGTGCTCGCCTCGGCCCGCCTGCACATCCTCAAGCGGATGGGCCAGCATCTGGCGACCGAGGACTTCGAGGACATCCCCGACCGGGTGATCGCGGCGCGCTGCCGTACCTTCCTCGAGCGCGCCTACGAGGACTTCGTCACCTCCTCGCCCCTGAAGGAGCGGGTGTTCAAGGTCCTCAAGGACCACGACCCCTCCCGCCCGGTGAAGCCCGGCACGGCCTTCGTCGACTTCGACGAGATCCTGAACCCGATCGCCAAGGAAGGGTGAGGAGGCAGCGCGTAGGTTGCAAGGAGCCGAAGGCGAATTGCACCGGCGGCGGCGCGATCTGCGTCCGGGCGTTCTTCGGGCCTGGGCATCGGTGGGATTGGTTCATTTCGCTTCGCTCTTGCCCCCCTGGGAGGCAACGAGCCGCACCCGATACCGCGCGGAATCACGACCTCTCCTCCTCGTCATCGCCGGGCTCGACCCGGCAACCCCACGGCGTCCCGGCTGGCGGCCGAGCCCGGCGACGACGGCGGACATGTGATCGCGAACCACCTCGCGTCATGGCCGATCCGCCGCTAGGAGTGAGGCTCCCTCGATCGGCGGAGCCCCCGTGAGTCTCGACGGCACCCATCGCTTCTCGACCGCCTTCGGCGCCGTCGCCGTCGCCTGGACGGCGCGCGGGCTGTCGCGCGTGCGGCTGCTCGACGAGGGGAGCGAGGGCGCCGGCGGGGAGGGGGCGCTGCCGCCGATCGCGGCCGAGGCGGTGCGGCTGCTCACCGCCTATTTCGACCGTGCCCCCGTCGACTTCTCCGCTCTAGCCCTCGACGAGACCGGGCTCTCGCCGCTCGACGCCGCGATCTATCGCGAGCTGCGCCGCGTCCCGCGCGGATCGACCGTCACCTACGGCGAACTCGCCGCCCGCGCCGGCGCCCCCGGTGCGGCGCAGGCGGTGGGCGGTGCGATGGCGCGCAATCCGTGGGTCGTCGTCGTGCCCTGCCACCGAGTGCTGGCGGCCGGCGGCGCGCTCGGCGGCTTCTCCGCCCCGGGGGGCACGCGCACCAAGCGGAAGCTCCTCCGCATGGAGGGCGTCGACCTCGACGGCGGCACGCCGATGCTGCCGGGGCTCTTCCCCGAAGACTGAGCCGCCGCCCACACGCCTGTCGGTTTTGCGACACGGTCGACACGAATGTCTCGCCCGGTACCGTGCCGTCGCATTCGTCGAAAACCAACAACCCCTAGGAATTCAGCCGGAATTTCGTTTGGCACGGCCCGTGCTCAAGGACATCCGAGGCCGGCTGCGATCCAGACCGGCGTGGATTTCCGAGGAGGGGCGACATGCACATCGTCGTCTGCATCAAGCAGGTACCCGACAGCGCTCAGATCCGCGTGCACCCCGTGACCAACACGATCATGCGTCAGGGCGTGCCGACCATCATCAACCCCTACGACCTCTTCGCGCTCGAAGAGGCGCTGCGCCTGCGCGACACCCACGGCGGCGAGGTCACGGTGCTGACCATGGGTCCGCCGATGGCCGAGGACTCGTTGCGCAAGGCGCTGACCTACGGCGCCGATCGCGCCGTGCTCCTCACCGATCGCTTCTTCGCCGGCTCCGACACGCTCGCCACCTCCTATGCGCTCGCCGCGGCGATCGCCAAGATCGGCGAGGTCTTCGGCAAGCCCGAGATCGTCTTCACCGGCAAGCAGACCATCGACGGCGACACCGCCCAGGTCGGCCCGGGCATCGCCAAGCGGCAGAACCTGCTGCAGCTCACCTACGTCTCGAAGATCCGCAAGGTCGATCTCGCCGGCGGCAAGATCGAGGTCGAGCGGCGCGCCGAGGGCGGCATCCAGGTGCTGGAGACGAAACTCCCGGTGCTGATCACCATGCTCGAGGGGACGAACGACATGCGCCGCGGCTCGATGGCCGATGCGCTGCGCGCCGCCCGCGCCGAGATCGTCACCTGGTCGGCCAAGGACGCCGGCATCGAGGACATCCTGAAGTGCGGCCTGCGCGGCTCGCCGACGGTGGTCAAGCGCGTCTTCGCGCCGAGCCCACGGGCGGAGAAAGCCAAGCAGATCGAGCTGCAGCCGGCGGCGATCGATACCGCCGACGCGCTCATCGCCGAGATCTTCGGCCGCCTGCCGGCGCTCGAGACCGAACTCGTCGAACTCCACGAAACGCTCTGAGGACGGGAGGCCCCCCATGTCGACTGCACCTGCCGCTCCCGCCGCCGGCGGCCGCGCCGGAATGAAGAAGGAGCTCCCCGAACACTTCAAGGCCTACAAGGGCGTCTGGGTGTTCATGGAGATCGAACGCGGGGTGGTTCACCCCGTGTCGTTCGAACTGCTCGGGGAGGGGCGCAAGCTCGCCGACCAGCTCGGCGTCGACCTCGCCGGCGTCGTCCTCGGCCCGGCCGGGGAGGGGACGAACCACGCCATCGCCGAGACCTTCGCCTATGGCGCGGACCTCGTCTACCTGATGGAAGACCCGCTGCTGACCGACTATCGCAACGAGCCCTTCTCCAAGGGGCTCACCGATCTCGTCGACACCTACAAGCCGGAGATCCTGCTCCTCGGCGCCACGACCCTCGGCCGCGATCTCGCCGGCTCGGTGGCGACGACGCTGCTGACGGGCCTGACCGCCGACTGCACCGAACTCGCCGTCGACGCCGACAAGTCGCTCGCAGCGACCCGCCCGACCTTCGGCGGCTCGCTGCTCTGCACCATCTACACCCTGAACTTCCGCCCGCAGATGGCGACGGTGCGCCCGCGCGTCATGTCGATGCCGGCGCGTACCGACCGGCCGATCGGCAAGGTCGTGACCCATCCGCTGAACATGGCGGAAGAGGACATCGTCACCAAGATCCTGGAGTTCGTCGCCGATCGCCAGACCGGCAAGGTGAACCTCGCCTATGCCGACATCGTCGTCGCCGGCGGCCTCGGTCTCGGCGCGGTCGAGAACATGCAACTGGTGAAGAACCTCGCCGCCGCGCTCGGCGCCGAATACGGCTGCTCGCGGCCGATCGTCCAGAAGGGCTGGATGCCGGCCGAGCGTCAGATCGGCCAGACCGGCAAGACCATCCGGCCGAAGCTCTACATCGCCGCCGGCATCTCCGGCGCGATCCAGCACCGGGTGGGTGTCGAGGGCGCGGATCTCATCGTCGCGGTCAACACCGACAAGAACGCGCCGATCTTCGACTTCGCCCATGTCGGGCTGGTCACCGACGCGATCCGCTTCCTGCCCGCCCTCACCGAGGCCTTCACCCGTCGCCTCTCGCCCCACAACCGCGACCGGCTCGCCGGCTGACGCGCTCTACCCAGGAGATCGACCATGATCGACGAGAGGTTCGACGCCATCGTGATCGGTGCGGGCATGGCCGGCAACGCCGCCGCCTACACCATGGCCTCGCGCGGCCTGAAGGTGCTGCAGCTCGAGCGCGGGGAATATGCCGGTTCGAAGAACGTGCAGGGGGCGATCATGTACGCCTCCATGCTCGAGAAGATCATCCCCGACTTCCGCGAGGATGCGCCGCTCGAGCGCCACATCATCGAACAGCGCTTCTGGATCATGGACGATCGCGGCCACACCGCGATGCAGTACCGTTCCGACGACTTCAACGAGGACAAGCCCAACCGCTACACCATCGTTCGCGCCCAGTTCGACAAGTGGTTCTCGCGCAAGTGCCGCGAGGTCGGTGTCACGCTGCTGACCGAGACCACGGTCACGGATCTTCTGGTCGACAGCGCCGGTAAGGTGCTCGGCGTCAAGACCGACCGCAAGGGCGGGGTGATCCAGGCGGACGTGGTGGTCATCGCCGAGGGCGTCAACGGCCTGCTCGGCACCCGCGCCGGTCTGCGCGAGCCGCCGAAGCCCGAGAGCGTCGCACTCGCCGGCAAGGAGATGCACTTCCTGCCCGCCGAGACCATCGAGAGCCGCTTCAACCTCAAGGGCGACGAGGGCTGCGTCATCGAGATGGTCGGCACCTTCTCCAAGGGCATGACCGGCCTCGGCTTTCTCTACACCAACCGCGAGAGCATCTCGGTCGGCCTCGGCTGCCTCGTCTCCGACTTCGCCGAGACCGGCATCAGCCCCTACGACATGCTCGAGGAGTTCAAGAACCACCCCTCGATCGCGCCGCTGCTCGCCGGTTCGGAGTGCAAAGAATACGCCGCCCACATGATCCCCGAGGGCGGCTTCAAGGAGATCCCGCAGCTCTACGGCGACGGTTGGGTGGTGGTCGGCGACGCCGCCCACTTCAACAACGCCGTCCATCGCGAGGGCTCCAACCTCGCCATGACCTCCGGCCGCCTCGCCGGCGAGGCGATCCATCGCCTCAAGGCCGGCCGTGACGCCATGACCAAGGAGAACCTGAAGCTCTACAAGGACCTGCTCGACGAGTCCTTCCTGATGAAGGACCTCAAGAAATACAAGGACATCCCCGGGTTGTTCCACACCAACTCGAAGAACTTCTTCATGTCCTATCCGCAGCTGATCAGCCAGGCGGCGCAGAACTATCTGCGCGTCGACGGCACGCCGAAGCTGGAGAAGGAGAAGACGACGATGCGCGCCTTCATCGCCAAGCGCTCGCGCCTCGGCCTGATCTCCGACGCGGTGAAGCTCGCCTTCGCCTGGCGGTGAGGGTGGACCGATCGGCCTCGCTCTCCCCCGGCTTCGCTTCGGCCCCGGGGTCTTCCTTCTCCCTCGAGGGGATTTCCGAGGAACTCGTTCGCGGCGACTTCGCTTCGGTGCGAGATGCTTCGAGACGGCGTCCTTCGGACGCCTCCTCAGCATGAGGGGTCTGTTTTTGCCGGGAATTCCTCGGCGCCTCATCCTGAGGAGCGCCGCAGGCGCGTCTCGAAGCCTCATGGTGAGGAGAGTGGCGAAGCCGCTCGTCTCGAACCATCGCGCACGGGCTTCGATCGGCGCCTTTCGAGACCACCACCCGCGGCCCGAGAACCGGCACGGAACTCGCATAGGACCCATCGGACCGGTGTCCCCGGTCGCGAACCCGACAATCCCAGCGGCTCCCGTGTCGGACACCGGACCCGCGCCCGGCATCGGAGGACGGAACCATGACGGTCGCCATCGAGACCCGCGTCGAGGACAAGCTCTACCAGAACCGCTATCTGGTCGACGCCGGCCGCCCGCACATCCGGGTGCTGCCGCACGACAAGCCGAGCCCGCGGCTCCTCTCGCTGACCAAGGTCTGCCCGGCCAAGTGCTACGAGGAGAACGACAAGGGGCAGGTCGAGATCACCCCCGACGGCTGCATGGAATGCGGCACCTGCCGCGTCCTCTGCGAGGCCTCCGGCGAGATCGAGTGGAACTATCCGCGCGGCGGCTACGGCGTGCTGTTCAAGTTCGGCTGAGGACGTCCCGCCCGCCCGGCGCATCGGACGGCCCACGGGCCGTCCGGCATGGCGTCGCGGCTCAGTTCAGATCGACCAGGATCTTGCCGACATGGGCGTCGGCCTTCATCCGCGCGAAGGCGGCGGGAGCCTCGGCGAGGGGGAAGCGGCTGTCGATCATCGGATCGATGCCGTCGACGGTGATGGCGCGCAGCATCGCCTCGAAGGCCTCGCGATCGCCGCAGGTGATGCCCTGCAGGCGCACCTGACGCATCACCGCCAGCGACAGATTGAAGGTGGCGAAGTTGCCGCCGAGAACACCGATCAGCGCCACCGTACCGCCGGGGCGGACGCAGCGGATCGACTGGTCGAGCGTCGAGGCGCCGCCGATGTCGACGACGAGATCGATGCGGCCGCCGGCGAGATCACGCACCGCATTCGCCCACTTCGGCTCTTCGCGGTAGTTCAGCACCTCGCTCGCCCCGAGCTTGCGCATCACCGCCGCGCGCTCCGCCGAGGAGGTGAGGCCGAGGACCCGCGCCCCGGCCGCCACGGCGAACTGCAACGCGAAGAGCGCGACGCCGCCGGTCCCCTGGATCAGCACGGTGCCGCCCGGCCGCACCCGGCCGAGATCGACGATCGCCGACCAGCCGGTCAGCGCCGCGCAGGGCAGGGTCGCCGCGGTCGCGATGTCGACCATGTCGGGCAGCTTCACCACCGCTTCGGCCGAGACGATCATCCGCTCGGCGAGCGTCCCGTCGCCGCCGGGGCCGCCCAGCGCCGTGGCGAGCTTTTCGGTGGTCGGCTCGCCCGAGATCCAGCCGGTGAAGAAGTGGAGCACCACCCGATCGCCCGGAACGACCCGCGTCACTCCCGGCCCGACCGCCTCGACGACGCCCGCCCCGTCGGAGCAGGGAACCACCGGCAGCTTCTGCTTCGGATTGTAGGCGCCTTCGACCAGCAGCAGATCGCGCCGGTTGAGGCTCGCCATCTCGATCCGCACCCGCACCTCGCCCGGTCCCGGTTCGCCGATCTCGCGGGTCTCGATCCTGAGATTGTCGAGGCCGAAGGCGGGACATTCGAGGACGCGGGCTGTGGGCATGGGGTCGTCTCTCTCCGATGAATGGATAGGGTCATCTGATCACGGGTCGCCGACGTCGTCACGCCGCGTGCGGGATCACGGTCGGGAACTCCACATGGGACCGGCAATCGCTGCGGATCGCATCGCGGGTCCTCGTCCACTTGCGAGACGATCGTGGCGTCGGATCGGTCCGACGACTCGTCGAATCCGTTTCGTCGAACTCTGCCGTCGTCCGCGGCGAGCCGAAGGCGAGGGAAGGGGACCCGATCGCTTCTCGTTCCGTCGAAGGGGCGATTGGATCCCCTTCCCCTCCGCTTCGCTTCGTCCGGGGATGACGGCTTCTGGTTCGGTCGACCGCCGAGGTGTGGCCGCGACGTCGTCGATGAAAGTGCGCCACCCGCCGAGCGATCGTGGGACGCGCCGTCTTCGGACGTCTCTTCCGCCCCTCAATAGGTCTCGACGTGGTAGCGGCCTTCCTCGCGCATGGTGCGGCGCAGTGCGTCCCAGTGCAGGCCGGCGCCGCGACAGGCGTCGGCCAACGCCTCGTCGACGCCCGCCTCCATGCCCTTGAGGCCGCAGAGATAGAGGTGAGTCTTCGCCGACTTCAGCAGGTCGACCATGGTCGCCGCCTCGCGCCGCATCAGGTCCTGGACGTAGATCTTCGGCTCGCCCGGCACCCGACTCCAGGCGAAGTGTTTGGTGAGCAGGCTCTGCGGCACCTTCTGCAGCGGGCCGAAATAGGGCAGCTCCTCCGGCCGCCGCGCCCCGAAGAACAGCACCATCTTGCCCGGCGCGCCCGGCTGGGTCCGCCGGCGCCACTCGGTCATGCCGCGGAACGGCGCCGAGCCGGTGCCGGTGCACACCATGACGATGTTGGCCGACGGGTCGTCCGGCATCAGGAAGGTCGCCCCGAACGGTCCGGTGACCGCGACCTTGTCGCCCTTCTTGAGATCGCAGACGTAGTTGGAGCAGAGCCCACCCGGCACGCGCTTCACCGTCAGCGACAGATTGTTGTGGTTCGGCCGTTCGCCGTGGCGTGGGCTCGCGATCGAATAGAGGCGGATGCGATGCGGCGCACCGTCGGCGCCGTCGCCCGGCGGGATGATGCCGATCGACTGACCCTCGAGCACCGGGAAGGGCGTGTCGCCGAGGTCGAGGATGATGTGGCGGATGGCGGTCTCCCAATTCTCCGACGTCAGCCGGTAGGTACCGGTGACGGTGGCCATCGCCGGCTTGGCGCGGTTGTAGAGGTTGACCGAGGGCTTCGACGCCGAGCGCGGCGCCACCGACTTGCCGCCGGCGCCGCCGTGCGCCGCGGTGATGATGGCGTCGACCTCGTCCTCGATCGCTTCGAAGGCGCCGAGGGAGGCGCCGCCGAGGTCGGGCTGCGCCGGCAGCTCCTGCCAGCCGTGCTGATCGTCGACCGACCATGGCGCGGTGACCATACGCCAGTTGTCGACGGCGCCGGTCGGGCAGGGGGCGATGCAGGCCATGCAAAAATTGCAGATGGAGGCGTCCACCACGTAGTTGTCGTCGCCGTGGGTGATGGCGTCGATCGGGCACATCTCCTCGCAGGTGTTGCAGCGGATGCAGATCTCCGGATCGATCAGGTGCTGCTTGACGACGGCGGGGGCGTTCATGGGACGGCTCCGGAATGGGGGACGACGGAGATACGATCGGCTGTCGGGAGGCCGGTGCGCGATGCTTCGAGACGCGCTCGTCCCGAGCGCTCCTCAGCATGAGGCGTTCGTCTTCACGGCGAAAAAGCCCAAACGCCTCATGCTGAGGAGCCGCCGCAGGCGGCGTCTCGAAGCATCACGCACTGCGCCTGCAGCCGATCGGTAGACGGGGTGAGGGGGCGCCGACCGAGGCCGGCGTCCCCTCCGCCTCACGCGGCGATCTTCACGTATTCGAAGTCGCCCGGCTTGTTGTCGATGCCGACCTTGGGCGGGTTGATCCAGCCGGCGTATTTGCCCGGCTCGAGTTCTTGGCGCATCAGCGTGTTCAGGAAGGCGAGGTCGTCGCGCGAAGGCAGCCAGGTGTCGCGCTTCGCCGCCCAGTCCGCTTCCGACAGGATGATGCCCTTCGGCGTCGCCTGCATCGGCGCGAACTCGCCGATCTGGCGATTGAACGCCTGATGCGGCAGGTCGAGGCGGAAGTCGATGCCTTCCTTCTGCATGATCTTGTTCCAGCGCTCGACGCCCTTGGCGCAGTCGGCGGAATAGTCGTCGCGCAGACGCATGTTGAGCGCCGTCAGCGCCGGCACGTGCTCCTCGACGATCTTGCCGTCGATGAACTTCATCACCGGGTAGGTGGCGTCGGTGAGCTGGTGGTCGTCGTCGATCTTGGTCTCGCCGAAGCGGCCCTTGAGGCCGGCGTTGTAGTAGTTCGCCGAGTTGGTCGAGATCTCCGCGCCGAACAGGTCCAGCGTCAGCGGATAGTGCATGTTGAGCTTCTTCTGGATCAGCGGCAGGTCGATGACCCCGAGCTCACGGATCTTGGCGGTGTCGTAGGGGTCGGTGATTCCGGCCGCCTTCATCGCCTGACAGGTGCGCTCGATGGTGCGGCCCACACCCGTCTCGCCGACGAACATGTGGTGCGCTTCTTCGGTCAGCATGAAGCGGCAGGAGCGCGACAGCGGATCGAACCCGGACTGCGCCAGGGACTCGAGCTGCATCTTGCCGTCGCGGTCGGTGAAGTAGGTGAACATGAAGAACGACAGCCAGTCCGGCGTCTCCTCGTTGAAGGCGCCGAGCATGCGCGGCGTCTCCTTCGAGCCCGAACGGCGGCGCAGCAGTTCGTCGGCCTCCTCGCGGCCGTCGCGGCCGAAGAACTTGTGGAGGAGATAGACCATCGCCCACAGGTGACGGCCTTCCTCGACGTTGACCTGGAACAGGTTGCGCATGTCGTAGAGCGACGGCGCGGTGGCGCCGAGGTGGCGCTGCTGCTCGACCGAGGCCGGCTCGGTATCGCCCTGGATGACGATCAGACGGCGCAGCATGGCGCGATATTCGCCCGGCACGTCCTGCCACGCCGGCTCGCCGAGATGCTTGCCGAAGTTGACCTTTCGGCCCTCCTCCTTCGGCGCCAGCAGCACGCCCCAGCGATAGTCCGGCATCTTGACGTAGTCGAACTTGGCCCAGCCCTGCGGGTCGACCGAGACGGCGGTGCGCAGGTAGACCAGCGCGTTCTGGAAGCCCTCCGGCCCCATGTCCTTCCACCATTCGACGTAGTTCGGCTGCCAGCTCTCGAGGGCGCGCAGCACCTGACGGTCGTTGGCGAGATCGACGTTGTTGGGCACCTTGGTCGAGTAGTCGACGTTGATCGTATCGGCCATCGTTTCCTCCTTCGGGGACGCTTCGGTCCCTCGTGGGTTCCGGTGTCTCGCCCGCGGCTCGGGCCGTGGGCGAGGAGAAATCAGACGCGGCGCATGTCGTAGGTGGGCCTGAGACCGGTGCCGTAGCGGCGCAGCGCACCCTCCTCGCCGACCGCGTTGGGACGCTGGAAGATCCAGTTCTGCCAGGCGGTGAGGCGCGCGAAGATCTTGGATTCCATGGTCTCCGGCCCGGCGAAGCGCAGGTTCGCTTCGAGGCCGGTCAGCGCGTCCGGCGAATAGGAGGTGCGCTCTTCGAGATAGACGCGGACCTCGTCGGCCCAGTCGATGTCGTCGAGCGCGAAGGTGACGAGGCCGAGCTTTTCGGCCTCCTCCGCCTCGATCGCCGCGCCGATCTTGCCCTTCAGCGCCTCGACGCTCTCCGGCGTGGCCAGGAAGCGGTTCTCCAGCCGGGTGAGGCCGTGGCTCATCGGATAGGGGCCGAAGTTGGCGCCGCTGAGCGACATCACCGCCGGCGGCCGGTTGTCGCCCTCGAACGCGCCGATCAGGATGTAGGAGCGGTCGGCGGCGAGCACGAGTTCGCCGAGAAGCCCGGTGAAGCACGAGCCCGGCTCGACCAGCGCCACCAGGGTGCGCGAGGTGACGTCGACGCGCTTCAGCACGCGCTTCCAGTACTGGCGGATCTCGTTGATCAGCCAGTCGCCCTTGTGCGCCTCGAGGAAATCGTCCCAGGCGGCGACGCGCGGGCCGTCGCCCTTCGACTTGAAGACGAAGGTGCCGATCTCGAAGGCGTTGTTCCTGAGATCGAGGATGGCGTCGTCGAGCTCGCGCGCCAGCCGCAGCACCCAGGCGTCGGAGCCCAGCGCCGCGAGCGCCGCAGCATCGGCCGGCGGTGCCTCGCTCGGGCCTTCGAGGGTGATGGTGGCGACGCGACCGTCGATGTCGACGGTGACCAGCGAATAGTCGATGCCGTCGGCGCGGAAGGTGCGGTCGAGCGGCTTCAGGGTGACGCCGGGGGTGGACCCGCCGCGGCCCGACTTCGCCGCGAATTCGGCGGCGCGGGCGGCGACCGTCTCCTCGAGCCGGGTCATCGGCACGATCTCGTCGACGAGGCGCCAATCGACGGCGCGCTTGCCCTTGATGCCCTCTTCGATGGTGCAGAAGACGTCGGCGTGGTCGCGGCGCACCTTGCGCTTGTCGACGACGCGGGTGAGGCCGCCGGTGCCCGGCAACACCGCGAGCAGCGGCACCTCGGGCAGCGACACCGACGACGAGCCGTCGTCGACCAGCATGATGTGGTCGGCGGCGAGCGCCAGCTCGTAGCCGCCGCCGGCGGTCGAGCCGTTGGCGACACAGATCGTCTTGATGCCGGAGAACTCGGAGGAGTCCTCGATGCCGTTGCGCGTCTCGTTGGTGAACTTGCAGAAGTTGACCTTGTGAGCGTGCTCGGAGCCGGCGAGCATGCGGATGTTGGCACCGGCGCAGAAGACGCGCGGCTTGGCCGAGCGCATCAGCACCACCTTCACTTCCGGATGCTCGAACCGGAGACGCTGAAGCGCGTCGGCGAGCTCGATGTCGACGCCGAGGTCGTAGGAATTGAGCTTGAGCTGATAGCCCTCGAACAGCCCGCCGTTCTCGTCGACGTCCATGGCGAGCGTCGCCACGTCGCCGTCGAAGGAGAGCTTCCAGTGCTTCCAGCGGCTCGGATCGGTCTGGAAGTCGATGCGCGTGGCGCCATTCGCCAGCTTGCGAGCCTCGTCGGCCATGTTTCCACCCTCGGGTCGGTTCTGAATTGGGATGAACCATAATGCACTATTGTGCACTGTCCAGCGAGAAGTTCTAAAGAAGCTGCACTTTGATGCATGTTCGCGGTCGTAACGGAACCGCGCGGCGGAGGTGACCCGATGGGTACCCGCACGACCCTCGGACCGCTTCATCGCGCCCCCTCCAGGGCGCGTGAAACGGAGAGATCGGGAAAGGCGCGGAAGAATCGCGTGATCGCCGCGACGGTTGCCTCGGCCGCCTCGCGGTGCGGCGAATGCTTCACCCCAGGCAGGATCGTCGTGACCACCGGTGCCGGCGACAGCTCCACCGCGGTCTCGACCTGGAGGAGCGTGCCGTACTGATCGTCGGCGCCCTGGATCACCGCCATCGGCCGGGTGACCGTCTCGAGCGCCTCCCGGATGTCCCAGAACTTGAACGCGGGATCGAGCCAGGCGTCGTTCCAGCCGCGAAAGGCAACGTCGACGTCGCCGTGCCAGCGCCCGAGTTTCGTCCGGAGATCGGTGGTCTCGTAGGCGACCTTCGCCTCGGCGATCGCCGCTACGCACATGTCCTCGACCAGGAAGTGCGGGGCGATCAACACCGCCGCCTCGATCCGCGGGTCGCGAACCTGCCCGAGATGCACCGCCGCGATCGATGCCCCGTCGGAATGGCCGATCAGCACGCCGGAGCGGATGCCGATCGCGTCGAGGAGGGGAGGCAGCACCTCCCGCGCCTCGCGCTGCATGTAGTCGAGCGGCCGCGGCAGCACGACCGGATCCGACGCCCCGTAGCCGGCGCGCGCGTAGACGAAGACGCCGCAGCCCGTCGCTCGTTGCAGCCGAGCGGGGAAATCGCCCCACAGGCCGACGCAGCCGAGCCCCTCGTGGAGGAGCACCAGCGTCGGCGCCTCGCTCGGTTGCGGCCCGAGATGGGCGTATTCGAGCCGCTTGCCGGCGACGTCGAGAAACCCGCGCGCGGCGAGCATCACGGCCCCTCGCGCAGCTTGAAGCGCTGGATCTTGCCGGTCGCGGTCTTCGGCAGGGCCTCGACCACCTCGATCCAACGCGGGTATTTCCACATGCCGACGGTCTTCTTGACGTGCTCCTTGAGCCGCGCCTCGAGGTCGTCGGGATGGGCCATGTCCTTGAGAACGATGAAGGCCTTGGGCTTGAGGAGCCCTTCCTCGTCGGCGTGCGCCACGACCGCCGCCTCGAGCACGTCCTCGTGGCTGGACAGCGCCGCCTCGATCTCGAAGGGCGACACCCAGATGCCGGAGACCTTGAACATGTCGTCGGCGCGACCGCAGTAGGTATAGCGGCCGTTGTCGTCGCGCACGTATTTGTCGCCGGTCTTGGTCCAGTCGCCCTGGAAGGTCGTCCGGCTCTTGGCCCGCTGGTTCCAGTAGCCGTCGGCGGCGGACGGCCCGCGCACGTAGAGTTCGCCGATCTCGCCGGCGGCGCAGTCGTGGCCGCCGTCACCGCGGAGGCTGAGGTCGTAGCCGGGAACCGCGCGGCCGGAGGTGCCGTAGACGATGTCGCCCGGCCGATTCGACAGGAAGATGTGCAGCATCTCGGTCGAGCCGATGCCGTCGAGGATGTCGACGCCGAAGCGGCCCCGCCACGACGTGCCGATGTGCTCGGGCAGCGCCTCGCCGGCCGAGGTGCAGATGCGCAGCTTCGCCGAGCCGGTCGAATGGGCGTGGCCGGGATCGTGCAGCATCGCCGCATAGAGGGTGGGCACGCCGAAGAAGATGGTCGGCTGATACGTCTCCAGGAACTCGTAGGCGACCTGCGGCGTCGGGCGGCCGGGATTGAGGATCACCGTGGCGCCCACCGACAGCGGGAAGGACAGCGAATTGCCGAGCCCGTAGGCGAAGAAGAGTTTCGCCACCGAGAAGCCGACGTCGTCCTCGCGGATGCCGAGGATGCCCTGGCCGTAGAGCTTGGCCGTCGCCATCAGCGAGGTCTGGATGTGGCGGGTGCCCTTCGGCGCGCCGGTCGAGCCGGAGGAATAGAGCCAGAAAGCGGTCTCGTCCGGATGGGTGTCGACGGTGGCGAAGGCGTCGCTCTCCTTCGCCAACTCGGACGAGAAGGCGAGATGCGAGCCGGCATCGCCGCCGGCGACCAGCACGTGTTTCAACGCCGGCAGATCGGCGAGCAACGTCTCGACCAGCGGCAACAGCGGCGCCGAGACGACCAGCGCCTTCGCCCGGCTGTCGGCGAGCATGTAGGCGTATTGATCGGCGGCGAGCAGGGTGTTGAGCGGGATCGGCACCAATCCGGCACGGATGGCGCCGAGGAAGGCGATCGGCCAATCGACCGTGTCGAGCATGATCATCGCCACCCGGTCCTCGCGGACGAGGCCGAGGCGGGTGAGCAGGTTGCCCATGCGCCGCGTCTCGGCGGCGAGTTCGCCGTAGCTGAGGCTGCGCGACGGATCGACGAAGGCGGCCTTGTCGGCGCGGCCGGCGGCGAGGTGGACGTCGACGAGATCGGTGACCGCGTTGTAGACGGCGGTCTCGTAGAGCGGTTCGGTCATGAGCCGGTCTCCGGATGGAAGGGGCAGGGGGCTCAGGCGCCGGTGAACTCGATCGCGCCGTTCGGCAGCAGATAGAGCACGTAGGCCGAGCCGTCGGTCACCGTCGGATGATGTGCGGTGCCGGGGCCGTAGACGTACCAACCCTCGGGACGGCCGTCGAAATTCGGTTCGGCGACGGTCGGCATGATCATGCCGATCTCACCCTGCGGGTGGATGTGATGGGGTCCGCGCACGCTCTCCATCGACACCACGTCGACGGAGAACCGGCCCGCCTCGGCGCCCGGCTTGATCACCCGGCCGAAGCGGATGCCGCCGTGCTCGCGCGGACAGATCCAGCCCTCGCCGTCGCCGATCTCGATCAGCTCGGCGATACGGCGGAACTTCGCGCCGCTCGCCGGGAACTCGGCGTCGAGCCGGGCGGCGAGCGCATCGTCGAGCGGAGCCTCCCCGATCGCTGCGGCGATTTCGCCGATGGCGGCGGCGAATTCCCGTTGCGCCGACGTCGTGGTCTGTGCGGTCATGTCGGATGTTCCCTCCCGACCGTCCTTCGCCCGGAAGCGCGGACGGAATTATAATGCACTTTCACATGCCGCGGCCGATCGGTTGCCGTCAAGGGTTTCGTGTACTATTTTTCATGAAGAGGTAGCGAGCACCATGACCGACGAAGCGACCGAAGGTGAGGATTTCTCTTCCGCTGCAACCGTTACGGAGGCCGGCGACGGCGGCCGCCGCGCCGCCGAGAGCGGCATCCGGCGGACGTCGCGCGAGGCGCGGGCCGCCGCCGACG
>CALMYM010000202.1 GCA_937873675.1 uncultured Alphaproteobacteria bacterium
ACGAGGGCGCAGCCGGCGCCGTCGACGCCGAGGAAGGCGCTGCGCAGGCGGACGCGGATCTCCGGCCGCTCGACACCGGCGGCGAGCCGGGCCCAGCGGCGGTCGGCTTCGGCGCCGAGCGGCAGAGGCGTCACGCCGGCGAGTGGGCGACGATGATAGGCACCGCCGAGGGCGGGGCGCAGCTCGACGAGATCGACCGCATGACCGGTATCGGCGAGCCGGGCGGCGGCGGCGAGACCGGCGGGACCACCGCCGACGACGAGAACGGGAGCGGCCGTCATGCCCTCGCCTCCTCGGGCACGAATGCCCCTTCGACATTCGCGGCATCGCTCGCCGGCGTCAGGCAGGCCTCGACGAGGCGGCCGTCGATCCGCACCAGACAGTTCTGGCAGGCACCGATGCCGCAGAACCAGCGGGTCGGGCGACCGGCGGCGTCGCGACCCAGGCTCTTCACACCGGCGGCCGTGAGCGCGGTGGCGATGGTCTCGCCGTCACGGAAGGGAACCGGCCGGCCGTTCCAGAAGAAGGTCCTCTGCGTCATGCGGCGACCATCCTCGGCTCGAAGCGGGCGGGATCGAAGGGGGCGAGGTCGATCTCGGTCGGGCGACCGAGGATCGCGTCGGCGATGCAGCGTCCCATCAGCGGCCCGAGGCAGATGCCGTCGCCCTCGAAGCCGGTGGCCACCCAGACGCCGCCGGTGAGGCGGCCGACCAGCGGCAAACCGTCGACCACGGCGGTGCGCAGGCCGGCGAAGCTGCGCAGCAGGCGGACATCGGCGAGGCCGGGCATCAGCGCGACCGCGTCGGCGAGGATGTGGGCGACCGCCTCGAGATCGGTGACGCGCCGCTCCTCGTCGTTCTCGCGGGTGCCGCCGATCAGGAACTGACCGGTGCCGAGCGGGTCGATCACCAGGCCGTAGCCGCGCGGCGAGGGCGCCGCCGTGGTCTCGGCGCTGGCCTTGGCGAGGAGATAGCGGGCCGACATGATCGCGCCCGGCAGACCGGCGGCGAGGTGCGGCGCGCGTTCGGTGACGAGCAACTGGCCGCGCCGCGGCACCAGCACGCCGTCGAGGCCGAGGAGCGAGGCGGATCCACCGCCGGCCGCCACGACGACGACGTCGGCGTCGATCGGCCCCTGTTCGGTGTCGAGACCGAGGAGGCGGCCGTCATCGGACGCGCGACGCAGGCCGAGGACGCCGGCCCTTCGCTCGATCCGCAGCCCGCCGGTGGTGATCAGGCGGCGAACGATGTCGTAGCCGATGGCGTGGCCTTCGCCGCGCACCTCGACGGCGGAGCGCGCGGTGTCGCCGAGCGACGGCGCCAGGGCGCGGAGAGCGTCGCGGCCGAGGCGTTCGACCGAGACGCCGGCGGCGGCGAGCGCCTCGCCATGGGTGTCGAGAACCGCCGCCTCGGTGTCGTCGACGGCGACGAGGAAGGTCGAGCGGGTGGTGAAGCGACCGGCGAGGACGCCGTCCGTGGCGAGATCGCGATAGAGGCGGATGCCGGCGAGGGCGGCGCGCATCAGCGGCCCGGGACGCTTGGAGGCGACCGACACGGCCCCGTCGGCCGACCCGGTGGCGCCGGCGGACGGCGCGACGGCCTCGACGATCCGCACGTCGACGCCGGCGCGACGAAGAAACCAGGCGGTCGACACGCCGACGATGCCGGCGCCGACGACGACCACGCGCAGATCGGTGGAGGAAGTCACGTCCGACACCTTCCGTTGCCTCTGAACGGGGTCAGTGTCGGGTCGGCCGCGCTTTCGTGTCGATACAAGAACGACGCGCCCTCTCCTCGCATTTTTTGTATCGTCACGAAAACCGTCTCGCCCTAGCGAGGCGATCGGAGACCGAGTGGCGCCATGGCGAAGCTGAATCTGACGCTGATCCAGACCTTCTATCAGGTGGCCAAACGCGGCTCGTTCTCGGCCGCGGCGCGGGAGCTGAACCTCAGCTACCAGTCGGCGGCCAATCATGTTCGCCGGCTCGAACAGATCCTGCGCGAACGGCTGATCGATTCCGAGCAGGGGGCGAAGCAGGTCACCCTGACGCCGCGCGGACGGGCCCTCTTCCGGCTGCTCGATCCCGAACTCGAGGTGATGCTCGAGCGGCTGTCGCTGTTGCTCGAGAGCCAGCGGCCGACGCTGCGCATCGGCATGCCCCAGGCGATCTTCTACTTCCTCTTCCCCGGCATTCTCGCCGAGTTGCGCGAACGCCATCCCGACCTGGAACTGGCGGTGTTCGAGCGCGACACGGTGCTCGCCGAACTGGTCGCGTCGGGCAGCCTCGACGTCTGCCTGTCGGAACGCTACTTCGGTGATCCGGTGATGCCGCAGCAGTTGCTCGGCACCTACCGGCTGAGCCTCATCCATCCGCGCGCCTGGGGGCCGTCACCGGAGCCGGCCGACGTGCCGCGCTGGGCGACCGGGCGGCCGCTCGTCACCTTCGAGCCGGGGCAGACGCTGCGCAATCACGCGATGAACTTCCTCTCCGGCACCGGCGAGACGGTGGTTCCCTCGATCTCGGCCTCGGGCAGCTCGAACATCCGGCGCTGCGTCGAGGAGGGGCTCGGCTTCGCCATCATCCCGGCGTGGTGCGTCGGGCCGCAGGACGAGCGCATCTCGGCGGTGCCGCTCGAGAACCTGCCGGAGATCCGCGTCTATTTCGGCTGTGCCGGCTATCTCGGCGCCAATCCCTATGTCCGCGACCTCGCCGACATCTGCCGGCGACGTCTGGTCGGCCCCGTCCTGCAGCCGCCACCGGGGGACGCGAGCGGGGCGGACGAGGTCGACGGCGCGGGGAATTCCTACAAGAAATGAGATAGGCCGACCCGGCTTTCTAGCATTGTTCGGCACTCGGGGGCGCTCGACACTTCCCGCTCGGATCGATCTCGGGATCCACCACGAGACGACACAGTGGGAGAGCCGGACATGAGTTGGTTGAAGCAGATCCTCGGGGCCGTCGCCGTCGTCGCCACGCTGGGGAGCGCAGCCGCCCAGGCGGGGACCATCGACGACATTCGCGCCCGCGGCGTGCTGAAGATTCCGGGCATCCTCAACGAGGACCCCTATTTCAACAAGGATCCGCGCACCGGTGAGTGGCGCGGCTTCGCCATCGAGATGGCGCGCGACGTCGCCAAGACCCTCGGCGTCAAGCTCGAGGTGGTCGAGAGCTCGTGGGCCAATTCGATCCTCGACGTCCAGAGCGGCAAGGTCGACGTCGCCTTCGGCATCACCGCGACGCCGCAGCGCGCCCTGTCGGTGTCCTTCTCGAACCCGACCTATTTCAACAGCTTCGTCATCGTCTCGCCGAAGAAGGAGCTCGAGGGGATGAGCTGGGCCCAGCTCAACGACCCGAAGTACACCTTCTCGGTCGACCTCGGATCGTCGCAGGACCTGATCACCCAGCAGTACCTGCCCAAGGCCAACATCCTGCGCTTCAAGACCCGTGACGAGGCGATCGTCGCGGTGGCGGGCGGCAAGGCCGACGGTCTGGTCAACACCATGCTCAACGGTCTGGTGATGACCAAGAAGGTCACCACTCTCGGCGCGGTGCAGGTGCCGACGCCGGTGCTGTCGACCCCGTCGGTGGTGGCGATCAACCAGGGCGCCGACGAGAACTTCAAGGCGTTCGTCTCGGCCTGGGCCGACTACAACCGCCGCATCGGCAACAATCAGACCTGGATCGTCAACAGCCTCGGCACCTTCGGCATCAAGCTCGACGACATGCCGAAAGGCTTCGGCTTCGGCGGCTGAGCCGGACGCCGGCCCTTCCGGGAAGACGGCCGCCACGCCTCGTGCGGCCGCCCTCGCGGAGGCTCCCGGCGCGGAGACGACAACGACGACGACACGGCGTCCCGAGACCTCTCGGGGCGCCGTTTTCGTTTCTGCGCCCGCCCGGCGGGTGAGCGAAAGGCGCGCCGCCGTGCCCGCGGGAACGCCATCGCTACGACGCCGACCTACGGTCGGGGGCGGATCACTTCGCCGGCAACATGCTCGAACTTTCGGCAAGCCCGTTTCTTGGTCGCTTTTCCGCTTGACGGCGTCGTCCGCTCGGGATGAACTGAACCAATCTCGAATTGGGCCGCACCAATTGATGCGCGACGACAGCGACAACTCCAACGCCGCCCTCGACCGTCTCCGCTCGCTCCTGCGCGCCGGCCGCTTCGAGAAGGGAACCCGTCTGCCGACGGAGCGGACGCTCGCCGAAGAACTCGGGGTGAGCCGCCGGTCGGTGCGCCGCGCCTTCGAGGTGTTGGAATCGGAGGGCATCGTCTGGCGGCGGCAGGGATCGGGCACCTTCGTCGGCTCGCGTCCGGCGGAGACCGAGGAGCGCCTCGACGTCCTGGTGGCGGGTACCGACCCGATGGAGGTGATGGAGGTGCGCCTGCGGCTGGAGCCGCAACTCGCCCAGCTCGCCGCCATGCGGGCGAAGCCCGAGGACGTCGGCGGCATGTACGACCTGATCGGCAAGATCGGCGAATGCAGCGACGCCGACGCGCGCGAACTGTGGGACGGCGCCCTGCATCGCAAGATCGCCCAGTGCGCCGGCAACAATCTGATGCTGGCGTTGTTCGACATGATGAACCAGGTGCGGCAGGACCTCGCCTGGCAGAAGATCCGCGAGCAGGCCCGGGTCGCGGCGCGCAGCCGCCCGATCACCCACGACCAGCATCTGGCGATCGTCGACGCGATCGCGGCGCGCGATCCCCTGGGCGCGGGAGAGGCGATGCGCCGCCATCTCCTGACCATTCAGGAAAATCTCGTGCGGGCGACGTCACACGACGCCCTCGCGGATCGACACCCACGGGAGCCCGGCACCCTGCCGGCGCCTTCCCGCAATCCCTGAGATCGAAGAGGAGAAGGGCATGAAGAAAGCAGGACTTCTTGCGACGTTTCTGACCGGCGCGCTTCTCGCCGCCCCCGCCTTCGCCGCCGACCTGAAGATCGGTCTGGCGGAGGACCCCGACATGCTCGACCCGGCGCAGTCGCGCACCTTCGTCGGCCGCATCGTCTACACGGCGATGTGCGACAAGCTCGTCGACGTGACGCCGAAACTCGAGATCGTGCCGCAGCTCGCCACCGAATGGGCGTGGTCCGAGGACGGCAAGGTTCTGACGATGAAGCTGCGCCCCGGCGTCAAGTTCCACGACGGCACGTCGATGGACGCCGAAGCGGTCGTCGCCACGATCAAGCGCAATCAGACGATGCCGGAATCGCGGCGCAAGAGCGAGGTCTCGTCGATCGCCTCGGTCGAGGCGACGGGGCCGCTCGAGGTCAAGTTCACGCTGAAGCAGCCGGACGCGACGCTCCTCGCCCAGCTCTCCGACCGCGCCGGCATGATCGTGTCGCCGAAGGCGGCGGCCGAACTCGGCGCCAACTTCTCCAGCAAGCCGGTGTGCGCCGGTCCGTTCGAATTCGTCGAACGCGTCCAGCAGGACCGCATCGTGCTGAAGAAGTTCGCCGACTACTGGAACAAGGACAACATCCACTTCGACAAGGTGACCTACCTGCCGATCGTCGACGCGACGGTGCGGCTCGCCAACCTGCGCGCCGGTGACCTCGACATGATCGAGCGCATGTCGCCGACCGACGCCGCCATCGTGAAGAAGGACGCCAAGCTCGGCCTCGCTCAGGTCGTCAACCTCGGCTTCCTGTCGATCTACGTGAACGTCGGTCACGGCCCGCGCGCCGAGAACCCGATGGGCAAGGACAAGCGGGTGCGTCAGGCCTTCTCGCTGGCCATCGACCGCGAGGCGCTGAACCAGATCGTCTACGAAGGCACCGCGCCGGCCGGCAATCAGCCCGTCGCACCGTCGAGCCCCTGGTACAACGCCAAGCTCCCGGTGCCGGCGCGTGACGTCGCCAAGGCCAAGGCCCTGCTCAAAGCCGCCGGCCACGACAAGGTGGAGGTCGAGATGCTGATCTCCAACAGCCCGATCGTCGTCCAGATGATGGAGGCGGTGCAGGCGATGGTGGCCGAGGCCGGCTTCGACGTGAAGCTGAAGACCATGGAATTCGCCACCCTCCTCAACGAGGAGACCGCCGGCAACTTCCAGACGGCGCGCACCGACTGGTCGGGTCGCGTCGATCCGGACGGCAACATCCACCAGTTCGTCACCTGCAAGGGCGGCCTCAACGAGGTCAAGTACTGCAACCCGAAGGTCGACGAGCTTCTGAACGCCGCTCGCGCCTCGGTCGACCTCAAGGTGCGCAAGGAGAAGTACGACGCGGCCGCCGCCATCCTCGACGACGACCTGCCCTACATCTACCTGGCGCATCAGTCGTGGCTGTGGGGCTTCGACAAGAAGGTGACCGGCTTCGTGCCCTCGCCCGACGGCATGATCCGCCTGACCGGCATGGCCAAGGCCAACTGACCGATCGGCGGGAGGGGAGATCCCCTCTCCTCCCGCCCCCCTCCGCCCGATCCGGAGTTCGCGATGTACGCCTTCATTGCGCGACGCATATTGCTGGCGATCCCGACGCTGCTGATCATCTCGCTCTTCGTCTTCTCGCTGCAGAAGCTGCTGCCGGGCGATCCCGTCCTGGTGATGGCGGGCGAGGAACGCGATCCGGCGGGGATCGAGGCGCTGCGCGAGAAGTATCATCTCAACGATCCGGTGCCGATGCAGTACATCGCCTGGCTCGGCAACGCGCTCCAGGGCGACCTCGGGATCTCGCTGCGTACCAACCAGCCGGTGTTGTCGCTGATCGCCGAGAAGCTGCCGGTGACGTTGCAGCTGGCGGTGATGTCGATGACCTTCGCGCTGCTGCTCGGCATACCCATGGGCATCCTGGCGGCGGTGAAGAAGAACACGGCGATCGACTACGTGGCGAGCGTGCTGGCGCTGTCCGGCCTGTCGGTGGCGAACTTCTGGCTCGGCATCATGTTGATCCTGCTGGTTTCGGTGCATCTCGGCTGGCTGCCGGCGTCGGGGTATCAACCGTTCTTCGTCGATCCCCTTCTGTCGCTCAAGACCATGCTGATGCCGTCCTTTGTGCTCGGCAACGCGCTCGCCGCCTCGATGATGCGGCACACGCGGTCGTCGATGATCGGGGTGCTCAGTTCCGACTACATCCGCACCGCTCGCGCCAAGGGTCTTTCCGAGCGCTCCGTCATCCTGTCGCACGGCTTCCGCAACGCCGTCCTGCCGATCGTCACGCTGAGCGCGCTGCTCTTCGGCGAGCTTCTCGCCGGTGCGGTGCTCACCGAACAGATCTTCACCATCCCCGGCTTCGGCAAACTGATCGTCGACGCGGTCTTCACCCGCGACTACGCCGTGGTCCAGGGCGTCGTGCTGTGCACCGCCTTCGGCTTCATCACCATGAACCTGATCGCGGACGTGCTCTACGTTCTGCTCAATCCGCGGATGAGGGCCTCGCTGTGAGCGCGATCGACACCCCCGAGACGGCGATCTCCTCCCCGACGAACCGCGCCTGGCGCAAGCTGAAGGCCCACAAGGGCGCGCTCGTCGGGCTCGGCATCGTCGGCTTCTTCACCCTTCTGGCCCTCGCGGCGCCGCTCCTGCCGATCCCCGACCCCAACGCCACCAGTTGGACGGCGATCCGCAAGGCGCCGTCGCTCCTCCACCCGCTCGGCACCGACGAGCTCGGTCGCGACATCCTCGCCCGGATGATCTGGGGAGCGCGGGCGTCGCTCTCCGCCGGGTTCTTCTCGGTGACGCTGGCGGTGTCCATCGGCGTGCCGCTCGGCATCCTCTCCGGCTACTTCGGCAAATGGTTCGACATCCTCGTGTCGCGCGTCACCGAAGCCTTCCTGGCGATGCCGTTCCTCATCACCGCGATCGCGCTCGCCGCCTTCCTCGGCCCCAGCCTGATCAATTCGATGATCGCCATCGCGCTGTCGGCACTGCCGATCTTCGTGCGGCTCACCCGCGGTCAGGTGCTGGCGGTGAAGACCGAGGAATATGTCGAGGGAGCGCGATCGATCGGCCTCGGGCCGGTGGCGATCATGGTCCGCTACATCTTCCCCAACGTGCTGCCGCCGATCCTGGTGCAGGCGACGCTGACGGTCGCGACCGCCATCATCGCCGAGGCGAGCCTCTCCTTCCTCGGCCTCGGCCAGCAGCCGCCGGCCGCCAGCTGGGGATCGATGCTCAACGTCGCCAAGAACTTCCTGGTTCAGGCGCCGTGGATGGCGGTGTGGCCGGGCAGCGCGATCTTCCTCGTCGTCATCGGCTTCAACCTCCTGGGCGACGGTCTGCGCGACGCCCTCGACCCCCGCTCCGCCTGACCCTCCGAGATCGGAAACGACCATGACCGGCTTCACCACCCGTCCGGAAATCCTCGGCACCTTCGGCGTCGTCACCTCGACCCACTGGATCGCCTCCGCCGTCGGCATGTCGATCCTGGAGAAGGGCGGCAACGCCTTCGACGCGGCGGTGGCGACCGGCTTCGTCCTGCAGATCGTCGAGCCGCATCTGTGCGGCCCCGGCGGCGATCTGCCGGTGGTCCACCACTCGGCCCGCACCGGCAAGGTCGAGGTGATCTGCGGTCAGGGACCGGCGCCGGCCGGCGCCACCATCGAGCACTATCGCGCCGAGGGCATCGACCTGATCCCCGGCGACGGCCTGCTCGCCACGGTCATCCCCGGCGCCTTCGACGGCTGGATGCTCATGCTGCGCGACCACGGCACGATGAGCGTGCGCGAGGTGCTGGAACCGGCGATCCACTACGCCGAGGCCGGCCATCCGGTGCTGCCGCGGGTCGCCGCCACCATCGCCGGGCTCGGCGAGTTCTTCCGCGAGCACTGGCCGACCTCCTACGAGACGTGGCTGCCGGGCGGGTCGGCGCCGCGCCCGCATGCGCTCTTCCGCAACCCGGTGCTCGCCGACACGTGGCGGCGGATCGTCGCCGAGGCGGAAGCGGCGCGCGGTCGCGAGGCCGGCATCGAGGCGGCGCGCGACGCCTTCTATCGCGGCTTCGTCGCCGAGAAGATCGAAGCCTATCTGCGCTCGGCGGAAGTGATGGACGGCTCCGGCGCGCGTCACAAGGGCGTGCTCACGGCTGAGGACCTCGCCGGCTGGTCGGCGAGCATCGAGACGCCGACCACCTTCGACTACCAGGACTGGACCGTCGCCAAGACCGGCCCGTGGGGTCAGGGGCCGGTGCTCCTCCAGTCGCTGGCGATCCTCGCCGGCTTCGATATCGCCGCGATGGATCCGGACGGGCCGGACTTCGTCCACACCGTGGCCGAGGCGATGAAGCTCGCCTTCGCCGACCGCGAGGTCTACTACGGCGACCCCGCCTTCATCGACGTTCCCGTCGAGACGCTGCTGAGCGAGGCCTATGCCGCCGAGCGGCGCGCCCTCATCGGCGCGACGGCGTCGCTCGATCTGAGGCCCGGCCGCATCGCCGGCTACGAGGCCCAGTGGGAGCGGACCATGGCGATGCTGGGGGCGACGTCGAAGACCGGCGCCGTCTACGAGCCGACCATGGCGCATCTCTCGGAAAAGCGCGGCGACACGGTGCATCTCGACGTCATCGACCGCTGGGGCAACATGGTGTCGACGACGCCGTCGGGCGGTTGGCTGCAATCCTCGCCGACCGTTCCCGGTCTCGGCTTCTGCCTCAATTCGCGGGCGCAGATGTTCTGGCTGGAGCCGGGGCTGCCGTCGTCGCTGGCGCCGGGCAAGCGGCCGCGCACCACCTTGACCCCGTCGCTGGCGCTCCACGAAGGGCGACCCACCCTCGCCTTCGGCACGCCGGGCGGCGATCAGCAGGATCAGTGGCAGCTGTCCTTCTTCCTGCGCCACGTCCATCACGGCCTCGACCTGCAGGCGACGATCGACCGGCCGCTGTTCCACACGGCGCATTTCCCCGGCTCGTTCCATCCGCGCACCCGCGATCCGGGCAGCCTGATGCTGGAGGAGAGTTTCGGGCCTGCGACCATCGAGGAACTGCGCCGCCGCGGCCATCGCCTGACGGTGACCGAACCGTGGTCGATCGGCCGCCTGACCGCGGCGAAGCGCGACGCCGACGGTCTCCTGCACGCCGGCGCGACGCCGCGGTTGATGCAAGCCTATGCCATCGGGAGGTGATCCATGACCTGGTCCATCGTCGCTCGTGATCCGGCAACCGGCCATCTCGGTATCGCCGTCGCCAGCCGCTTCTTCTCCGTCGGCACGCTGGTGCCGCACATCCGCGCCGGCGTCGGCGCCGTCGCCACCCAGGCCTTCGTCAACCCGCTCTACGGCGTCGACGGCCTGACGCTGCTCGCCGAGGGCAAATCGCCGGAGGAGATCGTGCCGATCCTCACCGGCCGCGACGCCGGCCACCGCCAGCGCCAGTTCCACCTGATCGACGCGAGCGGCCGCAACACCGCCTACACCGGTGCGGCCTGCATCGACTGGGCCGGGCACCTGATCTCGGAGAACGTCTCGGTCGCCGGCAACATGCTGGCCGGGCCGCAGGTGATCGCCACGACACTCGAGGTGTTCGAGAAGACCGCCGACAAGCCGCTGATCGAGCGCTTCCTCGAGGCGATGCAGGCCGGCGAGGACGTCGGCGGCGACAAGCGCGGCAAGCAGTCGGCGGCGATCGTCATCCATCGCGATCAGGACTACCCGTGGCTCGACATCCGCGCCGACGACCACATCGACCCGCTCGCCGAGATGCGTCGCCTCTACGCGGTGGCGAAGGAGCGCTACCTCCACGTCGCCGAGACCCTGCCGACCCGGGCCAATCCCGACGGCATGCTCGATCGCTCGGTCATCGATCGCAAGATCGCCGAGCTCGAAGCGGCGCGCGAAGCCGAGGGCCGTCCGTCGGCCTCGTTCGCCACGCCGTGGAAGCCGTGAGCCCGCATCTCCCGACCGGAAGCCGAAGGATCCGCCGATGACCGCACGCCCGCCCGTCGAACCCGTTCTCGCCGTCGAGGGACTGACGACGTCGTTCCAGGTCGACGGCCGTTGGTCGACGGTGGTGCGCGACGTCTCCTTCGACGTGCGGCCGGGCGAGACCCTGGCGATCGTCGGCGAGAGCGGCTCGGGCAAGAGCGTCACGTCGCTGTCGATCATGCGCCTGTTGCCGCCGCGGGTCTCCCGCATCGAGGGGCGGATCCGCCTCGCCGGGCGCGATCTCGGGGCACTCACCGAGAAGGAGATGCGCGCCGTGCGCGGCCGCGACATGGCGATGATCTTCCAGGAGCCGATGACCAGCCTCAATCCGATCTTCACGATCGGTCGGCAGATCTCGGAATCCCTCACCTGCCATCTCGGCCTGTCGAAGCGCGACGCCCGCGCCGAGACGCTGCGGCTGCTCGAGAAGGTGCGCATTCCCAACGCCGCCTCGCGCTTCGACGAGCATCCCCACCAGTTCTCCGGCGGCATGCGGCAGCGGGTGATGATCGCCATGGCGCTCGCCTCGCGGCCGAAGCTCCTGATCGCCGACGAGCCGACGACGGCGCTCGACGTCACCATCCAGGGCCAGATCCTCGACCTGATCAAACAGCTCCAGGAAGAGGAGGACATGGCCGTCCTCTTCATCACCCACGACATGGGCGTGGTCGCCGAGGTGGCCGATCGCACCATGGTGATGTTCCGCGGCGACGCGGTGGAGACCGGCACCACCGAGGACGTCTTCCGCAAGGGCCGTCACCCCTACACCCGGGCGCTGCTCGCCGCGGTGCCGCGGCTCGGCGAGATGACGGGCGAGCTCTGGCCGCGGCGCTTCCCGATCGTCGACATGGCGACGGGCGTCCAGGCGGAGGGGAAGTCGGTCGACGCCACCGTCGAGGCGCACGAGGAGCCGGTGCTGGCGGTCCGCGACCTCGTCACCCGCTTCGAGGTGCGCGGCGGCGTCTTCGGCCGCAAGACCGGCGAGATCCACGCGGTGGAGAAGGTGTCCTTCGACCTCTTCCAGGGCGAGACGCTGTCGCTGGTCGGCGAATCCGGCTGTGGCAAGTCGACGACCGGACGATCGATCCTGCGGCTGGTCGAGCCGCGCAGCGGGCGCGTCGACCTCGACGGGTTCGACGTCCTCGATCTCGATTCGCGCGACCTGCTGCGCATGCGGCGCAGCGTCCAGATGATCTTCCAGGACCCGTTCGCCAGTCTCAATCCGCGCATGACCGTCGGCGCGTCGGTGGCCGAGCCCTACACCGCCCACCGCCTCGGCAGCCGGGCCGAAGCGCGCGACAAGGCGGCCGATCTCCTCACGCGCGTCGGCCTCGATCCGGCGATGATGAGCCGCTATCCGCACGAGTTCTCCGGCGGCCAGCGCCAGCGCATCGCCATCGCCCGGGCGCTCGCCCTCGACCCGAAGGTGATCGTCGCCGACGAGAGCGTCTCGGCGCTCGACGTCTCGATCAAGGCGCAGGTCTGCAATCTGCTGATGGATCTGCAGGAGAGCCTGAAGATCGCCTTCCTGTTCATCTCCCACGACATGGCCGTGGTCGAGCGGGTCAGCCACCGCATCGCCGTCATGTATCTCGGCGAGATCGTCGAGATCGGGCCGCGCGAGGCGATCTTCGGCGATCCCCAGCACCCCTACACCAAGCGGTTGATCGGCGCCGTGCCGGTTCCCGATCCGGCGCGACGCGGCATCCGCCGCGACCTCTCCGGCCAGGAGCTGAAGAGCCCGGTCCGGCCGGTCGGCTACGTCCCGCCCGAACGGCACTATCGCACCGTCTCGCCCGGACACATGGTCATGGAAGGGGCGCTCGGCTGAGCCCTGCCGACGGCCCGGCCGGCGATTTGCGCCCGATCATCGTTTCGACCGGTAAAAAGCCGCTGTTTCAAAGCCTTCCGACCCGGGACTGGTGAAGAACCCGTACGTGTCGAAGCGGACCCCGAACGGGGCCGAGATTTGATACCCCGCAAATTCGCCCCCCGAATATTCTGATATTCGAATATGAGCCGAATCGGTCGGAAGGGTCGCGTCGGAATGCCGTGTCGGTGCCGTCACTGAGGGGTGAACTTCCGGCAGGTACCGCGGCCCATCCATGCGTCGCCGCTTGCGCGCACCGACCTGCCCGGCGGACGGAAGCCAACGTGGAGAAGCCGGATCATGGATGCCATGCCGATCGGCCGGATGCGCAGCGCCGGTGCGTCGTTCGTGCTGCTCATGCTGTTCTGGGTGATGCTCAACGGCTCGCTGGCGAGCGACGTGTTGATCGTCGGCGCCGTCGCCTCCGCGGCGATCGCGCTCATCTACCGGGACGGCCTGTCGATCTTCACCGAGGCGCGCTGGACGCCCGCGGCGATCGGCGCCACCTTCGGCTACATCGGCTATTTCCTCAAGGAACTGGTCAAGTCGAACCTGCACATCGCCGCCGTCGTGCTCGACCCGGCGCTGCCGGTCCATCCCGGCATCGTCAAGGTGCACACCCGGCTGAAGAGCCGCATGGGGCGGCTGCTGCTCGCCAATTCGATCACGCTGACCCCCGGCACGCTCACCGTCGCGATCGAGGACGAGTGGCTCTACGTGCACTGGGTGACGATGGAGGCGGCCGATCAGGAGGAGGCGACGAGGCAGATCGTCGCCGGCTTCGAGAGCTATCTGGAGGTGATGTATGGCTGACGCACTGATCACCTTCGCCGCCGTTCTGGCGGGTCTGGCCTTCCTCCTGGCGATGTACCGCTTCGTTCGCGGACCTCGGACCTTCGACCGGGTGGTCGCCTTCGACGTCATGACCATCGTCTCGATCACCGGCATCGTCCTCGGTGCGGTGGTCGAGGAGCGCGTCGTCTACCTCGACGTGGCGCTGGTCTACGCGCTGATGTCGTTCCTCGGCGTCATCGTCGTCGCCCGCTACCTGGAGAGGGGACTGTGATGGCCGCGGTTCTCGACATTCTCGGCGGTCTGCTGCTGGTCGCCGGTACCACCTTCCTGCTGCTCGGCGGGCTCGGGCTCGTCCGCATGCCGGACGTCTACAACCGCATCCAGGCCGGCACCAAGGCGACGACGCTCGGCACCTTGCTGACGCTGGCCGGCGCCGCCTGCCTCCATCCCGATTGGGCGATCAAGCTGCTGCTGATCGGCCTCTTCCTCCTGTTCACCAACCCGCTGTCGTCGCAGGTCCTGGCGCACGCGGCACACCGCGAGCACGTCGCCACCACGCCGGCGACCGAGGTCGACCTGCTCGACGAAGAGACGGGAGAAGAGGCATGAGCAACCTGTCGACGGCCATGAGCCTGGTGCTGGCGGCGGGCATGCTCGTCGCCGCACTCCTGTCGATCGTCACCCGGAGCCTGCCGCTCGCCATCCTGTCGGCGGGGGGGGGGAGCCTCCTCTGCTCGCCCATGGTCACGCCCCCGGCGGCACCGGGCGCGGCGGCGACCGCAGGGGCGGCCCGCAGCCGTCCCCCCACGTTCCTGTTCTTCTTCGTGCTCGGCCGTGTCGGAGGGAAGGGCCATGGTTAAACACCTCGTCGCCTTCCTGTTGCTGGCGGTTCTCGCGGCGGTCTTCGCCGCCCTCACGCTGGGCTACCAGCCGGACGCCGCGCTCAATCGCACGGCGCTCTACTACGCCGAGAACACGGCGAAGGACCTCGGCGCGCAGAACATCGTCACGGCGATCGTCGTCACCTACCGCGGTCTCGACACGCTCGGCGAGGTGACGGTGCTGTTCCTGACCTCGGCCATCGTCGGGCTGATCCTGTCGACGCATCGCGCCGCGGGCGAAAGCCGCACGACCGGTGTCCCGGCGGCGGGCGAACTGCTCAGGACCGGCAGCCGGCTCCTGGTGCCGCTGATCCTGCTCGCCGGCGTCTACGTCTTCGTCAACGGCCATCTGACCCCGGGCGGCGGCTTCCAGGGCGGCGCCATCCTCGCCTCGGCGGCGTTGCTGCTGCTGCTCGCCGACCCGCTGCACCGCTTCGGCCATCGGGCGATCGCGGTGGTGGAGTCGGTGTCGGGCCTCGCCTATGTCGGCATCGGCCTCCTCGGCCTCGCCTGGGCCGGCGGCTTCCTCGACAACCGCATCCTGCCGCTGGGCGACTTCGGGACGCTGTTCTCGGCCGGCGCGATCCCGGTGATCTACACGCTGATCGGCCTCAAGGTCGGCGCCGAATTCGCCTCGATGCTGGCGAGCCTCTCGGAAACGGAGAAGTCGTGATGATCACGGTCGCTCTCGTCACGGGCTTCGCCCTGGTGCTCGCCGGCCTCTACGGCGCGCTGACCAACCGCAACATCCTGAGGATGATCGTCTCCTTCACCGTCGCCGACGCGGGCGTCAATCTCGTGCTGGTGGCCGTCGGGACGATGCCGGGGCGCACCGCGCCGATCCTCGACGCGGCGGAGCCGGTCGGCGACGCGGCGCGAGGGTTATATGATCCGTTTCCGCATGTGCTGGTACTCACCCCCATCGGTATGTGCCTTGGCGT
>CALMYM010000203.1 GCA_937873675.1 uncultured Alphaproteobacteria bacterium
CAGGAAATCGGCCATGCCGCGGATGGCGCTGACGCCGAGGAAGGGCATCGAGCCGTGGCCGATGCGGCCGGTCACCTCGACCTCCGCCCACCACACGCCGCGATGACCGAGGCAGACGCGGTCGACGTCGAGTGGTTCGGGAATGATGACGTGATCGACCCGGCCGGGGGCGAACCAGCCGTGGCGGGCGAGATGGGCGACGCCGCCGAAACCGCCGGATTACTCGTCGACGGTGCCGGAGATCTCCAGCGCCCCGGGGAAGTCGATGCCGGCATCGAGGATCGCCTCTACGGCGACGATCGCCGCGGCGAGGCCGCCCTTCATGTCGGCGGTGCCGCGGCCGTAGACGCGGCCGTCGCGCACCACGCCGGCGAAGGGGTCGACGCTCCAGCCGTGGCCGGCCTCGACCACGTCGATGTGGCCGTTGAAATGGACGCAGGGGCCGGGCCGGGCGCCGTCGCGGCGGGCGATCACGTTGACGCGCGGATGAGCGTCGCTGTCGCCCGGCGTGCCGTGGGCGCGGACGTAATCGACGGTGAAGCCGCGGGCGGCGAGGCGATGGCCGATGAAGCGGGCGCAGGGCTCGTAGGCTTCGCCGGGGGGATTGACGGTCGGGAAGCGGACGAGGTCGCAGGTCAGCGCGGTGAGGTCGCCGCGTCGTGCCTCGATGGTGTCGAACAGCCGTTTCAGAAGCATCCGGCCGTCTCCTCTCGCCGCGACCCTCGACTATAGGGCGTCGGCTCGCCGCCGCAACGAGGGGGGCGCGGCGGTGCGCCCGGTGGCGGCGCGGGCGACCATCTGCGATAGTCGAGGAGAAACACGTCTCGACACCCGCCGGGAGATCCTCGACAGGCATGCCGAACCTCTTCAGACGCCTCGTCTCCGACCTGATCGCCCGCCGTCCCGAGGCGGCCTTCGATCTCGACGATCCGCGCCTGGCGGTGGCGGCGTTGATGTTCCACGTCATTTCGGTCGACGGCCGGGTGACGCCGAACGAGAAGAGCCGCGGGGAAGAGGACCTGGCCGGGCGGTTCGATCTGTCGATCGAGGAGGCGCGGACGCTCGCCGAAGCCGGACGGACGGCGGAGCTCGAGACCGCCGATCCCGCGAGCTTCACCGCGCGGCTCCAGCGCAATCTCTCCCACGAAGAACGGTTGGACCTGGTGCGCGGTCTGTGGATCCTGGTGCTCGCCGACGGCGTCATCCAGGAGTTCGAGGACAACGTGGTGTGGCGCATCGCCGGACTCCTCGGCGTCGAGGCGCGCGATCGGATGATCCTGCGCAAGGAGGTCGAGGCCGAACACGAGGCCGCGACGCTCCGGGCCGCGGAAGACGCCCGTTGATTTTCGCGGCGAGCCGTGCCGAGATCGGCGTCCGACCCGAAACCTCAGATCACCGACGTTCCGAGCCGACCTCTTGACCGATCCCGACGAAGACCGCGATCCGACCTCGCCCGCGCCGATCCTGGTGGTGCTGCATCAGGACACATCCACCCCCGGGCGGGTGGGAACGGCATTGACGCGGCGCGGCCACCGGCTCGACATCCGCCGGCCGCGCTTCGGCGACCCGTTGCCGGAGACCCTCGCCGATCATGCCGGCGCGGCGATCTTCGGCGGACCGATGAGCGCCAACGACGACGACGCCTGGCTGCACCGCGAGATCGACTGGGTCGGCGTGGCGCTCGCAGAGGAGAAGCCGTTCCTCGGCATCTGTCTCGGCGCGCAGATGATGGTGCGTCACCTCGGCGGACGTGTGACGGCGCATGCCGCCGGCGAGGTCGAGGTCGGCTGGTACGACATCGAGCCGACGCGCGTCGGGCGCGACCTGATGGGATGGCCGTCGAAGGTCTACCAGTGGCACCGCGAGGGCTTCGAGGTGCCGGCCGGGGCCGAGTTGCTCGCCACCGGGCACCGCTTTCCCAATCAGGCGATCCGGGTCGGGAAGCGCGCCTACGGGCTGCAGTTCCATCCCGAACTGACGCTGGCGATGATGCATCGCTGGACGGTGCGCGGCGCCGGCCGTCTCGACAGCCCCGGCGCCCAGCCGCGGCAGCGCCACTTCGAGGGCCAGTGCCTGTGGGGCGACCGCAACCGGCTGTGGCTGGAGCGTTTTCTCGATCACTGGCTCGGCGACGACGCCCCGGCGCCGTGATCACCCGCGGGTGTCGCACGCCCTGAAAACGCGAAACCCGCTGCCGGGGGGAGGCAACGGGTCTCGGGGATCGGGGAGTATCAGGGGTATCACTCGTTCGGGGCGGGAAACGCCGTCTAGGGGGGCTTCGGCGCTTCCGTCGCTCGGAGGGTCCGGCCCCGGCGAAGTCCGGGGGGCTTGGGGGGCTCGGGTATCCGGGGTCTCCATCCGGGACCGAACCGTCCGTTGCGATGGAGTGAAGATCACCCCCCAACATGGCTCGGCCTTGACCGGATCGTGGCGAAAGCTCGACCGTGATCACGTTTTTCTGAAGAGTGTTGCCGAAGACCGTCACAGCCGGCGTCACAGCGCCGTCACGGAAAGCGCCCGGAAACAGGCTGCCCCCGCGGTGCGGCCCGCGCGTGCGATTGACCCGATTCGACAACGAGTTATCGTTTCGGAGAGGCCGCTCGCGGCACCTTCGGCGGGCGCTTTTCCGGGCGTCGGCTCGGGGCGCCGGCGATGTGGCGAGAGGTCGATACCGGGAGGTCGAGGACGGCCGGTGAGTGGACACGACAAAATTCGCGTCTTTCCCGATCGCAGGTTTCGAGATCCCGCCGGGGCGATCTCGAAGGCGCCCGAAGTCGCGGATGCGGCAGGGGCCGTCGACGCGGTGATGGCGCGGTTCGAGTTGCGGTCGGGCGACGGGGTCGGTGCGGCGGAGGTCCCCCGGGTGCAGGCCGGGGGGGGGCGTTCCCCGGCTCGGGTCCCCGCCACAGCGCCCGCCCTCGGCCCTCGACGCACCCC
>CALMYM010000204.1 GCA_937873675.1 uncultured Alphaproteobacteria bacterium
GGAAGACGCGCAGGTTCTGTTGCTCACGCGACGCCAGGAGATCGAGCGGCTCGACCTTCTCGATGCGCACCGAGACGCCCTCTGCGCGCTCCTCGGCCGAGGCGTAGACGATCACCGACTGACCGGCCTCCAGCAGGTCGCGGTATTGCGCCAGTCCCTCGGAGAAGATCACCGCCTCGTAGGACCCGGTCGGGTCGGAGATGCGGACGATGCCCATCTTGTTGCCGGTCTTGGTCTTGCGCTCCTGGCGCGAGGTGATCGTGCCGGCGAGGCGGCCGAAGCTGGCGCCGCGTTTCACCGAGGCTTCGAACTCGCGCCACATCTGCACCCGCATCTTCTCGAGCACCACCCGGTACTCGTCGAGCGGATGGGCCGAGAGATAGAAGCCGACGGCGGCGTGTTCGCGGTTGAGCCGCTCCGCCGGCATCCAGCCGGTGACGGCCGGCAGGCGGATCGGCTCGGCGACCGGGCCGCCGCCGAAGAGCGCCCCTTGACCGGCGGTGGCGTCGTCGCGCGCCCGGTTGGCGGCGGCCATGATGACGTCGAGCCCTTCGGTGAGGCGGGCGCGATCGGGCTCGATCTCGTCGAAGGCGCCGGCGGCGGCGACGCTCTCGCGCGTCCGCTTGTTGATCTGCTTGGGATCGATCCGGGCGGCGAAATCGGCGAGGTCGCGGAACGGCCGCGCGCCGCGCGCCTCGACGATGTGCTCGACCGCCTGCCCGCCGACCCCCTTCACCGCGGCGAGCGAATAGAGGATCGCGCCGTCGGCGACGTCGAAATATTCGCGTGAGCGATTGATCGACGGCGGCTCGACCCGGATGCCGAGACGCATCGCCTCGCGGCGGAAATCGGCGAGCTTGTCGGTGTTCGACATGTCGAGCGTCATGGTCGCGGCGAGGAACTCGACGGGATGGTTCGCCTTCATCCAGGCGGTGTGATAGGCGACGAGCGCATAGGCCGCGGCGTGCGATTTGTTGAAGCCGTAGTCGGCGAACTTGGCGAGCAGGTCGAAGATCGTGTTCGCGTGGTCCTTGGTCAGCCCCTGCTTCAGCGCGCCGTCGACGAAACGCACCCGCTGGGTGTCCATCTCCGACTTGATCTTCTTGCCCATGGCGCGGCGCAGGAGGTCGGCTTCGCCGAGCGAATAGCCCGACAGGATCTGCGCGATCTGCATCACCTGCTCCTGGTAGACGATGATGCCGAAGGTCTCCTTCAGCACCGGCTCCAGGAGCGGATGCATGTAGTCGGGCGTCTCGAGCCCCTGCTTGCGGGCGCCGTAGACCGGGATGTTGGCCATCGGGCCGGGGCGATAGAGCGCGACGAGAGCGATGATGTCCTCGAACCGATCGGGCTTGATGTCGGCGATCGCCTTCCGCATGCCCGTCGATTCCAGCTGGAACACGCCGACCGTCTCACCCTTGCCGAGGAGCGTGTAGGTCGGCGGGTCGTCGAGCTCGAGCTGGGCGAGGTCGACCTCGATGCCGCGCCGGGCGATCAGCTTCACGCCGGTCGACAGCACCGTCAGCGTCTTCAGGCCGAGGAAGTCGAACTTCACCAGCCCGGCGCTCTCCACCCATTTCATGTTGTACTGGGTGACCGGCATGTCGGAGCGCGGATCGCGGTAGAGCGGCACCAGCCGGTCGAGCGGCCGGTCGCCGATGACGACGCCGGCGGCATGGGTCGAGGCGTGGCGATAGAGCCCCTCGAGCTTCATGGCGATGTCGATCAGCTTGTCGACGATCGGCTCCTCGACGCGCGCCTCCTGGAGCTTGGGTTCGCCCTCGACCGCCTGTTTCAGCGTCACCGGATTGGCCGGGTTCTGCGGCACCAGCTTGCACAGCCGGTCGACCTGGCCATAGGGCATCTGCAGCACGCGGCCGACGTCGCGCAGCACGGCGCGCGCCTGGAGCGAACCGAAGGTGATGATCTGGGCGACCTGATCGCGGCCGTACTTCTCTTGGACGTAGCGGATCACCTCCTCGCGCCGGTCCTGGCAGAAGTCGATGTCGAAGTCGGGCATCGACACGCGCTCGGGGTTGAGGAAGCGTTCGAAGAGCAGCGCGAAGCGCAACGGATCGAGGTCGGTGATGGTGAGACACCAGGCGACCAGCGAGCCCGCGCCCGAACCGCGCCCCGGCCCGACCGGTATGTCGTGCGCCTTGGCCCACTTGATGAAGTCCGACACGATCAGGAAGTAGCCGGGGAACCTCATCTTCTCGATGATGCCCAGCTCGAACTCGAGGCGTTCGCGATAGGTCGCCTCGTCGATGCCGGGCGCCGGCCGGCGCAGCGCGAGAGGGCGCGGGATACCGGCTTGCGCCTGGCGCCGCATCCCGCCCGCTTCGGCCGCTTCGCCATCGGCGCCCGCCCCGGTGAAGCGCGGCAGCAGCGGCTTGCGCTTCAGCGGCCGGTACGAACAGCGCCGTGCGATCTCCACCGTCGAGGCGAGCGCCTCGGGCAGATCGGCGAAGAGCGCCATCATCTCGGCGCGGCTCTTGAAATAGTGCTCGGGCGAGAGGCGGCGGCGGTCCTCCTCGATGATCACCTTGCCTTCGGCGATGGCGATCAGCGCGTCGTGCGCCTCGTAGTCGTCGCGCACCGCGAAGAACGGCTCGTTGGTGGCGACCAGCGGCACGCCCGTCTCATAGGCGAGGTCGACGAGATGGCCCTCGGCGGCGCGCTCCTCCTCGAGGCCGTGACGCTGGAGCTCGACGTAGAGCCGATCGCCGAAGATCACGGCGAGGCGCTCGAGCCGTCGGCGCGCGAGATCCGACCGGCCCTCGGCGAGCGCTCGGTCGACCGGCCCGGTCGGGCCGCCGGTCAGCACGATCAGACCGTCGGCGAACTCGGCGAGATCGTCGAGCTCGACATGCGGCGCCGCCGCCCCTTCGGTGCCGAGGAAGGCGCGCGAGTCGAGCCGCACCAGATTGGCCCATCCGCTCTCCGTCGCCGCCAGCACGGCGAGCGAGGGATGTTTCTCGACCAGCGCCGGCCGCCGTCCCGGTTCGTTGCCGTGGTCGTCGAAGTCGACGGCGATCTGGCAGCCGACGATCGGCTGGATGCCCTTCTCCGTCGCCTTCTCGGAGAATTCGAGCGCACCGAAGAGATTGCCGGTGTCGACGAGGCCGAGCGCCGGCTGATCGTCGCCCTTGGCGAGACCCAGGAGCTTGCCGAGCGGCAGTGCCCCTTCGAGCAGCGAATAGGCGGAATGGACGCGCAGATGGACGAAGCCGACGCCCGGCTTCGCCGCACCGTCCGCAGGACTCGCCTGACCCATGTCGCCCGTCTCCCGTCTCGTCCCGCTCGCCCGTGCCTCGACCGGCGGACATCGGCCCGCGCACCTCGGCCCGCGAGCTTCGACCCGCGCACTTCGACCCGCAGGCTTCGACCCGCGCACTCCGAAACGAGTCGCCGGCTGCGAGTCCGTCAGTGTCGCCGCCCGCCGCCCGACGTCAACGAGGGACGGCCGAACCGTCGCGCCCCGTCCCCACGATCCACGTCGTAGCAAGCCCCCCGGAGCACCGTCGAGGGACGGGACCGCCGACGACCGGAGGGACCCGATCGGCGAACGGCGACGCCCTTCCCGGACACCCACCTCGGCCGAGAGCCGGCCGCCCGTCGACCACGACGCCGGTACGGCTCACGCTCGGACGGGGCCGAGGCCCCGACCCGATCGGCA
>CALMYM010000205.1 GCA_937873675.1 uncultured Alphaproteobacteria bacterium
GAAGACGCCGCCGATGCAGACGTAGTCGACGGCGTCGAGCGGCACCGCGGCGGCGTGGGCGGCCGACTTCACCGTCTGGCCGATGATCGCGCCGGGGCCGAGAAGACGGCGGGCGTCCTCGGGGTGCATGTCCTCCTGGCCGATGTGGACGCCGTGGGCGTTCGCCGCCAGCGCCACGTCGACCCGGTCGTTGACGATCAGCGGCACGGTCGAGCCTTCGAGGGCGGCGAGGATCTCGCGGGCGCGGGCCATCATCGTCCAGGTCGGCGCGTCCTTGTCGCGGTACTGGAGGATGGTGGCACCGCCTTCGACCGCGGCGCGGGCCATGTCGGCGAGGGAGCGTCCGCGGGTCCGGGTCGGATCGAGGATCGCGTGCAGGCGGATGTCGGCTCTCATCGGATGCGGGCTCGTTCCGTCAGGGTTTCGGCGTCGAGGCCGTAGAGGGCGTCGACGATCTCGACGGCGAAGCTGCCGGGACCGGCGGCCGCGGTGGCGGCGATCTCGCCGGCGACACCGGTCGCCACCAGGGCGGCGGCTGCGGCGAGGATCGGGTCGGGCTCGACGGCGCGGAAGGCGGTGGCGATGGCGGTGGCGGCGCAGCCCATGGCGGTGACGCGGTCCATCAGCGGGTGGCCGTTGTCGACGCGTACCAGAAGCGTGGCGTCGGTGGCGACGTCGACCTCGCCGGGCACCACCAGGGGGGGGAGGGTGTGGACGGCGTATTCGCGGATCCGCGTCTCGTCCGCCTCGAGGCCGGAAAGACCGGTGAATTCGGCGTGGTTGGCGTGGACCAGGGCGGGCTCGAACTCGATCAGGCGGCGGGCGAAGTCGAGCCGCGGCGGTGAGATCTCGATCTTCACCGGGTCGAGCACCCAGGGGACGCCGGCGTCCTTGGCCACTTCGATGGCGGTGAGCGAGGCGTCGCGACGGACGCGGTCGAGCATGCCGAGGTTGATCAGCAACCCGTCGGCGCTCGCGACGAAGGCGGGCACCTCCTCGGGCGAGACGGTCATCGACGGCTCGGCGCCGATCGCCAGCAGCATGTTGGCGGTGAAGGTCTGGGCGACCGGCGAGGTCAGCACGTGGATGCGCGGACGGCGCGTGCGAACGCGGTCGGCGATCTCGGCGATGCGCTGGGCGGTCGGGGAGAGGTCGGGGGTGGTCTTCCGGTCACTCATCTCAATCCCTCCGCCGGCACGACCCGGATCAGGTTCGAGGGGTTGGCGTCGCCTCTCAGCCCGGTCACGCCGGGCACCCCCATGAGATGGACGACAGTTGAGACGGCGAAGCGGCCTTGTCAAGGGCGGGGAGGGTGATCGGGGGAGCGAAGGGGGCGACATCTTCGCCGTGGCGGTCCGGGGTCGCCCCACTTGCCCTTCCGCGCCGCATCTGATCGACTGCCGTCGACGCCGAACCGAGCCGAGACGAATCCGATGAAACCCTTCTTCGTCCTCATCAAGTGCCAGTTGGGCAAATCCTATCAGGTGGCCACGGCGCTGGCCGACGCCGAGATCGCCTCGGAGATCTATTCGATCGCCGGCGACCACGACCTGATCGTCAAGTTCTACGTCGACGACACGACCGACATCGGCCATTTCGTCAACGAGAAGGTGCATCCGATCCCCGGCATCGTCGACACAAAGACGCTGATCACCTTCAAGGCGTTCTGAGGCGCAAGCCGGCCCGGCGCCGGCCCGAGGGCGCCTCATCTCTCTCCGCGCGCGCCGCGCCGGGGGGACGGACAAGGGGTATGATCCGAGCCATGACCGCCAACCGCGACGCTGCCTTCCAGGCCCTCCGGGCCCATCTTCGCACGGTCGAATCGGTCCACATGACCGACCTCTTCGCCGCCGATCCCGAGCGCTTCGGACGCCTTTCGCTCAGGCTCGACGATCTGCTGCTCGACTACTCGAAGAACCGGATCACCGCCGAGACCATGGAGCTGCTGGTCGGCTTGGCGAGGGCGGCGGACGTCGAGGGCTGGCGGACGCGGATGTTCGCCGGTCAGGCGATCAACGCGACCGAAGGCCGCGCGGTGCTGCACGTGGCGCTGCGCAATCCGGGGCGGCAGCGGGCCTACGTCACCGCCGGTTACGACGTCACCGGCGACGTCGAGGACGTGCTGGTCAAGATGGGCATCTTCGCCGAGAAGGTGCGTTCGGGCGCGATCGTCGGGTCGACGGGCAAGCGCTTCACCGATGTGGTCAACATCGGTATCGGCGGTTCCGATCTCGGTTCGGCGATGGTGACGACGGCGCTCAGGCCCTACCACGACGGACCGCGCGTCCACTTCGTCTCCAACGTCGACGGCGCCCACGTTCACGACACGCTCGCCGTCCTCGATCCCGAGACGACGCTCTTCCTCATCGCCTCGAAGACCTTCACCACGCTGGAGACCATGACCAACGCCGGCTCGGCGCGGGCGTGGATCGCCGAGAGCCTCGGCGAGGCGGCGGTCGGGGCGCATTTCGCGGCGATCTCCACCGCCATCCCCAAAGTCGTCGCCTTCGGCATCGCCGAGGATCGGATCTTCGGCTTCTGGGACTGGGTCGGCGGGCGCTATTCGGTCTGGTCGGCGATCGGCCTGCCGGTGATGATCGCCATCGGCGAGAAGGGCTTCCGCGCCTTCCTCGCCGGCGGGGCGGCGATGGACGACCATTTCCTCACCGCGCCGCTCGCCCGCAACATGCCGGTGATCCTGGCGTTGGTCGGGGTGTGGTATCGCAACGTGATGGGTTTCCCGACCCAGGCGGTGCTACCCTACGACCAGCGGCTCGCCCGCTTCCCCGCCCATCTCCAGCAGCTCGACATGGAGTCGAACGGCAAGCGGGTGCGCAAGAACGGCAAGCCGGTCGGCGGGCCGACCGGGCCGATCGTCTGGGGCGAGCCGGGCACCAACGGCCAGCACGCCTTCTTCCAGCTCCTGCACCAGGGCACCGACGTCATTCCGGCCGACTTCCTCGTCGCCGCCGAGCCGCACGAGGCGCTCTCCGATCATCACGTCAAGCTCGTCGCCAACTGCCTCGCCCAGACCGAGGCGCTGATGGTCGGCAAGAACGAGCGGGCGGTGCGCGCCGAACTCGAAAAGGCCGGCATGGCGCGGGCGGCGATCGACGCGCTCACCCCGCACAAGATCTTCCCCGGCAATCGGCCGACCAACATGCTGATGTATCGGCGGCCTGATCCCTTCACCATGGGGCGGCTGCTTCCCCTCTCCCGGCACAAGGTGTTCTTCCAGGGGGTGGTCTTCGACGTCAACTCCTTCGACCAGTGGGGCGTCGAACTCGGCAAGCAACTCGCCGGCGAGTTGTTGCCGATGGTCGAGGGCAAGACCCCGGCGGCGGGCCGCGACGGCTCGACGACGGGACTGCTCGCGCACTTCCACGCGCTGCGCAGGGGCTGACGCGGACGCCACGCGAGTGGGGCGGGGACGGTCGACGTCGTCGGCGGCGCGGATGATCGGCGTCGGCCGGACGAGGGCCGTCCGTGGCTCGGCCTCATGCGTCGATCGCGGTGGATTCCGGATGCCCATGATGCGGCGTCGTTGGCCGACGCACTTCCTCCCTGTCGCTCGGAATGGCCGTTCGGTTCGTTTGCCGTGCGGGCGTGCTTTCTCATTTCTCGCGAGGGAGGGCTCCCGAATTCGCGTGGAGGTTCGGGGCGTCGTCCGTGCGCGATCCTTCGAGACGCGCCTGCGGCGCTCCTCAGGATGAGGCGTCGGAGTTTTTCTGGTGCCAACGAACACCTCATGCTGAGGAGCCGGCGCAGGCGGCGTCTCGAAGCATCTCGCACGGCCTTCGAACCGGCTCGATCGAGCTTCGCAATGGTCCCGGGAGGCGAGGAGGGGCTCCGTGTCGTGCCCCGATCGTCGAGACGATCGCGAACAGGCGTGTCATCGGGCCGCAGTTCTCGGACAGCCGAACCGAACGGCGGACGGTCGGACCGGACGGCCGAGCCGGACAGCCCTACGGGACCGCCGGGGGGCGCCGCGGAGGGGGGCATCGAAGTCGCGCCGCGGAAGGGTCGGCCGAGGTCACGACCTCGAGCGTTCGATGCCACGCCGATTGACGCCATCGGTGTGTTGGAATATGCAAATGCGAATGGATCGCATTTGCATCAAGAATGACGCGCGATCCGTTTCTTCGGGAAAAGGTACGCGCCGTGGTTCCGCGTTCGATGATCATCGCTTCGTTTCTCGTTCTCGCCCAAACGGTGACGGCGCCCGTCTCGTCCGGCGAAGCGCAGGCGCTCGCCATCGGATCGACGGACGGCGCGCCGAAGCCGGCCGCGGTCGAGGGTCCGCCCGACGAGGCTTTCGAGTTCGCGGCGACCGACGGCGGAGTGTCGCCGGCCATGTTCGTATGCAGATCGCCGCGCGCGGCAGAGGTGGCCGTGCCGCAGGCCGAGGCGACCTTCGCCGTCACGCAACTCGCAGCTCGCGAGAGCGACGGCGCCGTCGCATTCCCGTCGAGGCCGGCGCCCGACGTCGATGTCGCCAAATGAGTCCGCCGGCTCCTTCCTTCTCGCATCTCCGCAGGTGATCCCATGTCCGCGCAACTCGGCAACATCGTCTTCATCGTCTGGCGCGAGAGCGTCGAGGCGTTGCTCGTCGTCGGCATCCTCTCCGCCTGGCTCGCCTCGCGCGACGCGGTGGAGCGTGACGCCGGACGACGCTTCCTGTGGGCGGGCGTGGCGAGCGGCATCGTCGGCGCGATCGTGCTCGCCGTCGTGCTGACCGCCTTCGACGGCGCTCTGTCGGAGGAGGCGAGCGGCCTGTTCCAGACGATGATCGTGCTGGTCGCAGCGGCGCTGATCGTCCAGATGGTGGTGTGGATGCGCCGCCACGGGCGGACGCTGAAGCGCGACATGGAGACGGCGCTGACCGGCGCCGCCGAGCGCCGGAGCTGGTGGGGCGTCTACGTGCTGGCGCTGGTCGCGGTGCTGCGCGAGGGGTCGGAGACGGTGGTCTTCCTGTGGGGATCGCTCGCCGGCGTCACCGTGTCGACCGCCTGGGGGCCGGTCCTGGCGGCGCTCGTCGGCTTCGCTGCGGCGATCGCCAGCTACATGGTGCTGCAGCTCGGCGGGCGCGTGCTGTCGTGGCGGCTGTTCTTCCGCGTCACCGAGGTGATGCTGCTGTTCCTCGCGGCGGCGCTGACCGTCACCGGTATCGGCGGGCTGATGGATCTCGGCTGGCTGCCGTCGCTCGGCCGCGCCTGGGACACCTCGGCGTTGCTCTCCGACGGTGGCGTCGTCGGCGGTCTGATCTCGGCCCTCACCGGCTACCGGGCCCGGCCCGACATCACCGAGGTGCTCGGCTTCGCTCTCTACTGGGCGACCGTCCTCGGATTGCTGAACGGGCCGATGTGGTTCGCTCGGCCGCGGACCGCCTGAGGGCGGCGATGGACGACGACGGGCGGTGGTGCTACGCCCGTCGCCGAGGGGTGCGCCGCGTCGCATCCCGAAGGAGCACCGTCATGTCCCGTCCCGCGCCCGTCTCGCGCCGCGCTTTTCTCGCTTCGCTGGTGGGGCTGCCGCTCGCGGCCTGCGTCGCCGAAACGGCGGGTCCGGCGCCGCGGATCCCACGCTTCCGCGAGGTGCGGGTCGACACCGGGCCCTTCGCCGCCAAGGGCGTCTCCAACTATGCCGCCAAGGTCGGCGATCGGCTGCGCATCGCCGTCGCCGCCGCCTTCGCCGGGCGGTTGGCGCCGGGCGACGGCTCGGCGCCGGTGCTGGTGATCGAGGTCTCGGAAGTGCGCCTCGCCTCCTATGTCGGCGGCGCCAGCCACGGGCTCTTCGATCGCTCCGGCGGCGAGAACGACGACACCATGGTCGGCACTCTGGTGCTCCTGTCGTCGAAGGGCACGGCGATCGATCGCCGCCGCCATTTCGCCTCGACCGATGCGGCGACCTCCGGCGACTGGCGCCTACCCGACAACGAGGATCGCCGGCTCGACGCGCTGTGCCGCCTCTACGCCACCTGGGCGGTGCGCGAGTTCGATTGATACTCGTCCGAATTTCTTCGGCATTACGGCCTGACCGGCCGACGCCCGTTCGGGCTTGCCTTCGCCCACGCAGTTTCGAAGAGGTCGAAACTGCGTGGGCTCGGTTGGTTCCGCACCGGCGCAGGTCCGATGCGCCGCGTCGGCGCTTGTCCGGCCGCGGTCGGCGGGCTACCCCTGTCGCTTCACGGGAGGGGACCCCAGAGATGCCGAAGCAGCCGACCCATGCCGATGTCGTCGCCGCCGCCGAACGCCTGAAGGGCGCGGCGGTGCGTACACCACTCCTCACCTCGCCGGTGCTCGACGCCATGGTCGGGGCGCGGGTGTTCCTCAAGCCGGAATGCCTACAGCGCACCGGCTCGTTCAAGTTCCGCGGCGCCTACAACGCCATCGCCCAGATCCCCGAGGCCGACCGGCCGAAGGGGGTGGTCGCCTGTTCCTCGGGCAATCATGCCCAGGGCGTCGCCGAAGCGGCGCGGCTCTTCGGCGTCGCGGCCATCATCCTGATGCCGGCCGACGCGCCGGCGCTGAAGATCGCCCGGACGAAGCGCTCCGGCGCCGAGGTCGTCACCTACGACCGGGCGACGCAGGATCGCGAAGCGTTGACGGTCGAGTTGGCGGCGAAGACCGGCGGCGATCTCGTCCATCCTTACGACGACGCGCGGGTGATCGCGGGGCAGGGCACCATCGGGCTCGAGATCGTCGCGGATCTCGCCGCGCTCGGCGTCGTGCCGGATCTCGTCATGACGCCAGCGAGCGGCGGCGGGCTCGCCTCGGGGATCGCGCTCGGGCTCGAAGCCGGGGCTCCGGCGGCGCGGGTGGTGATGGTCGAGCCGGTCGGCTTCGAAGATCAGGCGCGCTCGCTCGCCGCCGGCGAACGGGTGTCCAACCCGAAGACGTCCGGGTCGATCTGCGACGCGCTGTTGACGCCGACCCCCGGCGAGATCGGCTTCGCCATCAACCGGGCGCACGGTACCACGGCGGTCGCGGCCTCCGACGACAAGACCCTGGAAGCGTTGGCCTTCCCGGCGAAGGAGCTGAAGCTGGGGCTGGAGCCGGGCGGCGCCGTGGCGCTGGCGGCGCTGTTGAAGGGCCGCGTCGACGTCGCCGGCAAGACCGTGGTGGTGGTGCTGTCGGGCGGCAACGCCGATCCGGCGCTTCTGGCCGATGCGCTGACGCGCTGAACGGACGCGCCGCCGAGGTGGCGCCGCAGCGAGGTCGGTGACGCGGCTCAGCCGAAGGTGACGAGGCGGGCCTGCGGCGACAGTTCGGCGATCGGGTCCTCGACCTCGACCACCGCGAGGGCCGGAGCGGCGTCGGCGGCCGGCTGCGCCGCGGCTTCGACCGCGACGGTGCGCAGGGTGTTGCCGACGGCGACGGTCACCGGGGTGAGATCGGCCTCGACGGTCTCGTCGTCCTCCTCGACGACCTCGCGGCGCTCGCGCACGGCGGCGGCGAGACGGTCGGTCGCTTCGCTGGAGAAGACGTCGGCGCTCGACAGATCGATCTCGTCCGCGACGCGCGAGGGCGCAGCGGCGGGCGCCTCGGCCGGGGCGAAGACGTCGGCCTCCATCGCCGCGATCTCGGCATCGGCGGCCACCCGGTCGGCGGTGGCGAAGACCGGCGGTTCGACCGCGGCGAAGACGGGAGGTTCGGCGGCGGCGAAGACCGGCGCCTCCGTATCGCTCTCGGCGGGCGGCGGTTCGTCGATCGCGGCGAAGGCGGGCGGCTCTTCCGAGATCACCTGTTCGGCGACGGCGAGCTCGGCTTCGCTCCACATCAGGTCGTCGACGGCTTCCTGGTCGACGCCGCGGCCGTGGAGTTGCGGTCCGTTGAGGAGATGGGCGTCGGGGCGGGCGTCGGAAGGGGTGGGCGCGAAATCGGGGGCGGCGACCGGCAGATCCTCGACCTCCTCGAGGCCCCAGATCGACATCATCGCGTTGATGCGGCTCTCCAGGTAACGCAGCACCGTCACCACCTTGCGGGTGCGCTGGCCGGTCAGGTCCTGGAAGGAACAGGCGGTGTAGATCTCGGTCGCTTCGGTGTCGAGCTTGTCGCAGAGTTCGTCCGGGCTGCCGGCTTCGCGCAGCGTCCAGGCGACTTCCTGGACGTGTTCGGCGGCGCGCAGGATCTCGTTGGTGGCGGTCTCGGTCTGGGAGACGATGGCGTCGAGTTCATGCGAGGCGTCGGCGAAGCGGCCGCCGTGCTCGGTGTCGAGCTTCATCTGGGCGATCTCCTGCTTGGTGCGGGAGATCGCCTCCGCCATGTCGGCGAGGTCGAGGCGGATGCGGTCGATGTCCGGGGCGGAACGATCGCGGCGCATGGTGCGTTCCATGCGATCGAGGGCCGTCAGGATGGCGTCGGTGTCGGAGTTGCGGTTGCGGCGGGCGTATTCGGCGAGGAACCAGCGGCCGCGCGACGTCTCCATCACCGCGGATTCGATGGCTTCGTAGTCTTCGATGGCGAGAGGCGTCACCTGCGTGTCGGTCGTCATCGGTCGGGCTCGTGTGATGAGTGCAGGACTGTTGCTCACGATGCGCCGCGCCGAAGCACGACCGCGATGTTATAGAGACCGAATCTCCAGGCGAAAGTTTATGAGTTCGTAAAAAATCGAGCAATCGAGATGGCGATCTTCTCCACGGGAACGCGAATTTCGGCGTTGTTCGCATCGTCGTTCGTGACGCTCGGTGTGCAATTACCCTTCTTCCCCGTCCTGCTGGCGCATCGCGGGCTGAACGAGACCGAGATCGCGATGGTCGTCGCGGCGCCGATGATTCTGCGCGTGACCACCGTCTCCTTCCTCGGCGCCCTGGCCGACCGGGTCGGCGACCGCCGTCGGGTGCTGATGGCCTACGCCGGGCTGGCGCTCGCCGGCTGCCTGTCGCTCGGTCCGGCGGACGGGTTCGCCGCCCTCCTGGCGACGACCGTCGCCATGGCGCTGTTCTGGAACGGCATGCTGCCGGTGACCGATTCCATGGCCACGTCGGCGGCGCGGCGCGGCGAGGCGGTCTACGGTCGGATGCGGCTGTGGGGGTCGGTCACCTTCGTCGTCGCCAACCTCGTGGCGGGGCGGCTGGTCGGCGAATTCGGCGGCGCCATCGTCTATCCGCTGCTTCTCGCCGGGTTCGTCCTGCAGTTCGTCGCGACCCCGTTCGCGCCGCGCGAGAGCGCGCCGGCGTGCGATGCGCTGCGGCCGTCGCTCATCGACGGGCTGCGTACCGTGATGCGCGACCGCTGGCTGATGACCGTTCTCGCCGGTGTGGCGCTGGTGCAATCGAGCCACGCGATGCTCTACGGCTTCGCCAGCCTCTACTGGACGTCGATCGGTTTTTCGGGCGGCGAGGTCGGAGCGCTGTGGGCGGTGTCGGTGGTCGGCGAGGTGATCCTCTTCGCCTACGCCGATCGGGCGACCGCGGCCTTCGGAGCGCGTGGGCTGCTGCTCGTCGGCGGGGCCGGTGCGGTGGTGCGGTGGTGCCTCTTCCCCTTCGTCGGCGACGGCGCCGTCGCCTGGGTGGCGCTGCAGCTCTCCCACGCCACCAGCTTCGCCGCCACCCATCTCGGCACCATGCACGTCGTCACCCACGCGGTCGGCGAGGGGCGGGCGGCGACGGTGCAGGGGCTCACCGTGACCTTCTCCGGCATCACCATGGCGACGTCGACGCTCGCCTCGGGCGTCCTCTACGCCCGCTTCGGCGGCGCCGGTTTCCTCGGCATGGCGGTGGTGGCGGGGCTCGGCACGATGGTGCTCTTCGCCGCACTCGGGGCGAAGCGGCAGGTCGCTTGATACGGGATCCGGCCGGGCGCTTCGCACCGCCGGATCCAACTCGCCGAAAAGCCCTTGTTCAGACAGGGCTTTTCGGCGAACGGAATACGAAATTCGGATGAGGACATCCGAATTTCGTATATGCCGGCTTTCGGCACCCGCAGTCGCGGCGCGGCCGAGCGACGACGAGCGCCGCGGCGCGTCAGCCCCACAGCGCCGGTTCGGGCGGATACATCAGCGAGCCGTCGTAGCGCAGCCCGTGGACGCGGTCGCGGGCGAGCAGCAGCGGCCCGTCGAGATCGACGAAATCGGCGATGCGCGCGAGGATCGCCGCCGGCGCCATGGCGAGCGAGGTGCCGACCATGCAGCCGATCATGATGCGGTAGCCGAAGCGCTTCGCTTCCGCCGCGATCGCCAGCGCCTCGGTGAGGCCGCCGGCCTTGTCGAGCTTGATGTTGATCGCCGAATAGCGGTCGCGCAGCGATGCGAGGTCGGCGACGGTGTGCAGGCTCTCGTCGGCGCAGAGCGCGATCGGTGTCGCGAGGCCGCGCAGCGCGGCGTCGCCGCCGCCGGGCAGGGGCCGCTCCATCCGTTCGACCCCGGCCGCCCCGCAGGCGGCGCCGTGGGCGCCCCGGGTCGCCCCGC
>CALMYM010000206.1 GCA_937873675.1 uncultured Alphaproteobacteria bacterium
CTGGAGCTTTGCCGCGCGCCATTCGCACCCGGCAGCCACCAGACCCGGTGCCATGCCTGCTGCTGGGACAGTTGGCGACCGATCTGTCTTGGGCGGGACGCGGTGTCGGGACCGGCCTCCTGAAGCACGCGCTCATCCGCAGCGTGGCCGCGGCCGAACTGGTCGGCGGGCGGGCCCTGGTGGTGAAGGCGATCGACGAAGAAGCCGCCGGCTTCTGGCTCCGTCGCGGTTTCCTTCCCTCGCGCGACGATGCCCTTGTTCTCTTCCGGTCGATGGCCGACATCGCAGCGTCCGTGAGGCAAATCGCGCCGGAAGCAATGTGACGGTCACACCGACCACCCGGTGCCCCATAAGAATTCCGTACCGATCCAGAAATATTCCATAATAGTGCTTATGCGAAACGGCAGTATGGGTGAGCATTTTTCATAAAAATGATTCTCACGCACCTCTCAGCACCTCTTCATCAAGCTCTTTCAACACCGACCGTCTTTCTCCGTCTTGCAATGAACTCTCGCATCAGAGGCAGAAAGAACGCCTTGCCGAACTTTCCGATCGGCGGGTCCGGTTCGAGGTAGAATGACCTTCCGACGATGTCGGAATTGTACTCGTCGAGGATGATCCAGAGGCGCAAGTCGCGGTCGAGGCCGGCGCGTTGCTTTTCGGTGGTCGGGATCTCCACCGCGAACCGCTCGGGCTCGGGTTCTTTGGTGGTGATCGGAAAGAACAAGATCAGATCACCATCGGCGCGGGCGAGCCGAACCCCGACGGCGACGGAGCGCGACTTCCGTCCTTCCGTCTCCCCTTTTGTCGCTTCGCGCGCCGACAGATAGGGGTAACGAACAACGCAGGCGGTTTGAATATCGTCGTAACTCACGGACGAACTGTCTCGTCGGCGTTCGCATAGCCCTCGACGGCCTTCTCGAACTCATCGAGAAGCGCAGACGGCATCGTCTCGATCGTGCCGACCGTTCGCGTGTCTGCTCCCCGCTTCAACCGCTCGAAATCCTCGATCGCGAGCAGCACGAGGCGAGGCTTGTTGCGCTGAGTGATGGTGACGGGATGGCGCAATGCCTCGGCAATGATGTCGCCGGATTTCCGCGACAGGTCGCTCGTGGTGTAGGTGCCGGACGTTTCGGGCATCGCGCCACTCCTCAATGCTGGATTTTCTGCATTTTACAGAAAATCTGATCTCAGCACAATAGCCGTTTGATCTCACTGGGATGGAAACCAGATTCGGGAAGGAGGCGCGTGCCGATGGCGCCTTCCTGCCGAGCCGACATCGTCGGCGGGGCCTTGTTCAGTTCACAGCCACGCATGTCGCTCGGCACTTTCCTCGAAGGTTGCCGCGCTCGTCAGTCGCGCCAGCGAAGTGTGATGAACTGGACGACCCGTGGCACTCACATCCCCCACCCCTCCCGCGCCAACGGCAACTCCACCCGCACGGTCGTGCCGCCTCCCGGCGTCTTGCCGATCGCCACGTCGCCGCCGTGCTGTTTGACGATGCGCGAGACGATGGCGAGGCCGAGGCCGGTGCCGCGGGTGCGCGTGGTGAAATAGGGCTCGAAGACGCGGGCGCGGACGTCGTCGGGTATGCCCTCGCCGTGGTCGATCACCTCGATGATCAGCGTCGAGGCGTCCTCGTCACGGGCGACGACGTCGATGCGGCCACCTTCGGGGGACGCCTGGACGGCGTTCTCGATCAGGTTCTGGAAGACCTGAGTGAGCTTGACTCGGTCGCCCTCGAGCGGCCGGACGTCCTCGGCGCCGCGGGTGGTGAGCAGGATGTTCCTGGTCTCCAGCGCCTCGATCTCGGAGAGCACGGCGCTGGAGATCACGCTGGCGAGGTCGATCGGTTCGATGCGCAGCGCCTCGCCGCGGGCGAAGGCCAGCATGTCGGAGAGGATGCTCTCGATGTACTGGATCTGCTCGGCGGCGATGGCGAGGTGACGGGCTTCCGGATCGTCGGGCGCGGCATGGCGGCGGGCGAGGATCTGGATGTTCATCTTGACCGGCGACAGGGCGTTGCGGAGGTCGTGGGCGACCTGGCTCGCCATCCGTCCCATGCTCGCCATCTCCTCGCCCCGCGCCGCCTCGCGCAGCGCCGCGAGCATCTGGGCGATCGTCCGAGTGAGGACGCCGATCTCGTCGCCGCGATCGGGCGGCAGGGCGACGTTGCGCTCACCGGCGCCGATGCGGGCGGCGGCGGCGGTCAGATGTTCTACCGGTCGGGTCAGTCGTGAGGTGGCGAAGCCGAGCGCGATGGCGAGACCGATCGCCAAGGCGACGGCGAAGCCCAGGGTGCGCAGACCGAAGGCCTGGGCCTGGGCGTCGAGCTCGGTCACCGGGGCGATCGCCGCGACGATCAGCGAACGGGCGCCGCCGGGACCTTCGGCGAGCGTGATGCGGTCGAAGACGACGCCGATGCCGCGTTCGCCGAGGATATGGGCGCCGGGGGCCGAGGTCAGGACCGCCGCCCACTGCGGGGCGATGCCGAGATCGTCCTGGATGCGGATCGGCCGTCCGAACTCGAAGCCGAACCGCTTGGCCGCTTCCGGGTGGCTGAGATAGTCGCCGGCCTCGTTGGTGATGGCGAGGGTGATGTCCGGATTGGGCGGCGTCATCTCGCCGACGAAGGTGTCGAAGCGGATGTTGACGACGACCGCCCCGACCACCGTGCCGTCGGCCGCCGTGACCGGCGTGCCGACCCGGAACACCGGCTCGTGCGGCTCGACGATGCGGTCGTGCTCCTGGTTGAGATCGACCGGCGAGACGTAGAGCGTCCCCGGCGCGACCTTGAGCGACTCGTCGACGTAGTAGCGGTCGCCCTTGTTCTGGAGCCCCCTCTCCGGCACCACGGTGATGCCCTCGTCGCCGCGGTTGACCCGGACCAGCTCGCGGCCGTTGTCGAAGGCTGAGATCAGCCGCATCTGGGTGTAGGACGGCCGTCGGCTCATCATCGCCGCCAGCGTCTTACCGAGGGCGACGCGTGCTTCCGTCGCCGCCGTCTCGCCGCTCGCCGGCCGCGCCGCGGC
>CALMYM010000207.1 GCA_937873675.1 uncultured Alphaproteobacteria bacterium
AGCCCCGGAACCGGCGAAAGCCGGGTGGTGGTCCCGCCGGCCTCGTCGTCCCGGTCGCCGAGAGGGGTTCGCGGACCGATCGGATCGGACCGAAACCCGCTCTCGTTCCCTGATGGCGCCTGTTCTTTGCGATCGGGTCGTGCGACCGGATCGGAACGGGCGCCGGGTGATCAGGCGGTGTGCTTGATGATGAAGCGGAAGACGCCGCCGTCGGAGCCCGACTCCATCATGGTGTTGCCGGTGGTGCGGCAGAAGGCGTCGAAGTCGGCGACGGAACCCGGGTCGGTCGCCAGGATCTCCAGGGTGCCGCCGGCCGGCACTTCCTTGAGCATCTTCTTCGCCTTGAGGATCGGCAGGGGGCAGTTGAGGCCCTTCGCGTCGAGAGTCTTGTCGGCCATGTTCATTCCTCCACGGATGTCTGTGACAGGGTAGTTCGTTTCTCTGGGTGACGGGCGGCGGCGAGCGGTCCCCGTTCGCCGCCTTAAGGGCTCCTGCCCCGGCGGGCCCGTCAGCGGCCGTAGTAGCCATTGCAGTGGTGTTTCGCTGCGGCGAAAACCAGCCAACGCTCGGTGAGAAGCCCCACCGCCAGCGAGGCGACGGCGACGAGCGCCAGCACCATGGCCAGCCCCGAGGCCACGAACAGCGCCGCGATCGTCGCCGCCAGCGGCACGACGAACAGGGTCAGCTGAGCGATGGCGCGCAGGCGCTGCGCATGTTTGCGGGCGACGACGTAGCCCATCTCCTGCATGAGAAAGTTCTCTTCCGTGTGCGGCTGCTCGAGCAGTCGCACCGAGCCGAAGCGGCCGAGACCGGTCGCCGAGGCGAGAGTCGTCTTCGACCGACCGTTGTCGACCGAATGCCAGTAGGCGAGCTTCACCACCCAACCGGCGGCGAGAAGCGCCAGCGCCACCACGTCGAAATGCCGCGCGTGGACGCCGAACAGCCGGGTGACGGCCTCGAGCAGCAGCGCGCCCGACATCAGGCCGAGCACCACGTAGGCGACCGGCACGATGCCGTTGTTCCACTGGCGGATGGTGATCAGGCTCGCATAGATCATCGAGGCCGAGATCACGGTCGCCAGGGCAAGGACCGCGGCGAGCGCCGCCATCCAGCCGAGGAGGCCGGTGGTGGTGCCGAGGAACACCCAGCCGATGGCGAAGAGGCCGGCCGGCACGAAGGTCAGGACCGCCAACACGCCCTCCCGCGACAGCCACGACGAACGCCACTGGGTGAGCGCCCGCCAAGCCCGTTCGGGATGGCCGAGGTGGAAGGTCGACGACAGGAGGCCGCCGGCGATGAGGCCGAGGGCCAGACCCGTGGTGACGAAGCCGAGCCAGGTGGCCGCCGGCATCAGGCCGGAGACCGCGAAGATCGCCGCGAGGATCAGCAGGCCGTAGCCGGCGCCCGACGCGGTGGTGAAGAAGATGACCGAATAAGCGGGATGCATGTCTCGTCTTCCCTCAACGCGTCAGCACACGGTCGACCCACTTCAGGAACCTGCCGGCTCCGGCGAGCGCCGGGGCGGGCGCCGGGGCCGGCGCGGCGGGGCCGCGCTTGCCCACCCGCGGCGGCAGGTACTTGCTGGTCGGCTGATAACCCGTCTCCGGCGCCAGATCGTAGCCGCCGCGCTCGCGCGTCAGCTTCGAAACGGTGGAGTTCGGATCGTTGAAATCACCGAAGTGGCGCGCCTTGGCGGGACATGCCGCGACGCAGGCCGGGACGCGGTCCTCTTCGGGGAGGTTCTTGTTGTAGATCTTGTCGACGCAAAGCGTGCACTTCTTCATCACGCCGACGTGCTCGTCGTACTCGCGGTTGCCGTAGGAGCAGGCCCAGGAGCACAGCTTGCAGCCGATGCACTTGTCGTGGTCGACCAGAACGATGCCGTCTTCCGAACGCTTGTAGGAAGCGCCGGTCGGGCACACCGTGACGCAGGCCGGCGTCTCGCAGTGCAGGCAGTTCTTGGGGAAGTGGACGGTGCGGGCGTCCGGCCCCTCCCCGCCCACCTCGTAGGTGTAGACGCGGTTGAACCACACGCCGCGCTGTTCCGCCTGATAGGCGTTGACGTCGGTCAACGGAGCCGAGATCGCGCCGGTGTTCCACTCCTTGCAGTTGGTGGCACAGGCGTGGCAGCCGACACAGGTGTCGAGGTCGATGGCGAGGCCGAGGCGCTTCGCCGGGGGGTGCGACGGCAGGGAGGTCATGCCGGGCTCCTCTCGTCGCGCGCCTTCGCGTGGAAGGATGCGCCGTAGTCGTTGACGGTGGGCGCCGGCTCGAGGCCGACGAGACGGGGAATGGTCGGGAACTGCGGTTCGGTGACTTCGGCCCCGGGCGCGCACTTCTCGATGCGCACACGGAGGTCGAACCACGCCGCCTGACCGGTGATCGGGTCGGAGTTGGTGATGCGCTTGCCCTGGGCGTCGCGCGGCAGCAGCTCCGAGATCAGGTGGTTGAGCAGGAAGCCCTTCTTCGCCTCGGGCACGTCGGCGTCGAGGTTCCACGCCCCCGAGCGCTTGCCGATGGCGTTCCACGTCCACACCGTGTCGTGGTTGAGGCCTTCCATGGTCTTGACCTGGACCTTGATCTCGCCGTTGTGGCTGGTGACCTTGACCCAGTCGTCGTCGACCACGCCGAGCTCACGCGCCTTGGAGGTCGAGACGTAGAGCTTGTTGCGGCCGAGGATCTGACGCAGCCAGGCGTTCTGCGAACCCCAGGAGTGGTACATGATCATCGGTCGCTGGGTCAGCGCGTGGACCGGGTAGGTCTCGGTGTCGACCATCGACTCTTCGAACGGCACGTACCAAACGGGGAGCGGATCGAAGCTCGCTTCGACGCGCGCCCTGAGGTGATCCGGCGGCTGCACGTCGCCGTGGCCCTGCGCCGCCAGTTTGAACTTCTGCATCGTCTCCGAATAGAGCTGGATGACGATCTGGTCGGCATGGCCGACGAAGCCCATCTGCACGGCGAAGTCGAGATAGTCCTTGTTGGCGAACTTGTAGAACTTCTGGTTCGGCGCCAGCGAGTGGTGCCAGAAGGCCTGATGGTCGATGTAGGCCTGGAGCTGGTTCTTGTTGACCGCACCGCGGCCGTGCTGATCGCCGTTCTCACCGCGCCAGCCGGCGAGCGGGCCGATGCCCGGCGTACGCTCGTGGTTGACGATGTAGTCGGCGTAGCCGCCGGGATACTTCGGCGTACCGTCGGCGTTGGTCATGCCCGGCAGGCCGAGACGGGCGCCGAGGTCGAGCATCACCGACTGGAACGAACGGACGTCGCGATCGGGCTCGACCACCGGCTGGCGGATGGCGTCCGCCGGACCGTCGGCCTCGCAGATCGGCCGGTCGAGCAGCGAGATGCAGTCCCAGCGCTCGAGGTAGGTGGTGTCCGGCAGGATCAGGTCGGCGTAGGCCACCATCTCCGACTGATAGGCGTCCGAGTAGATGATCTTGGGGATCTTGTACTCGCCCGTCTTCTCGTCCTTGGCCGTGAGCATCTCCATGACACCCTTGGTGTTCATGGTCGAGTTCCAGCTCATGTTGGCCATGTACATGAACAGCACGTCGACCGGATAGGGGTCGGCGTTGTGCGCATTGGTGATGACCATGTGCATCAGGCCGTGCGAGGAGAGCGGCGCCTCCCACGAATAGGCCTTGTCGATGCGGATCGGCGTGCCGTCCGCCTCGAGCACCAGATCTTCCGGACCGGTCGGGAAGCCGAGCGGCGCGCCGCCGAGCGGGGTGTTCGGGGCGTAGGTCTTGCCGGCCGGCTTGATGCCCGGCGGGATCGGCTTGGGGAACGGCGGCTTGAAGCGGAAGCCACCGGGCACCTCGACCGAGCCGAGCAGCACCTGGAGGACGTGGATCGCCCGGCAGGTGTGGAAGCCGTTGGAGTGGGCCGAGATGCCGCGCATGGCGTGCATCGCCACCGGACGACCGGTGATCTTGTCGTGCTTGCGGCCGGCCCAGTCGGTCCATTCGACGTCGAGGGTGATCTCCTGCTCGAAGGCCACCTCGGCGAGCTCGCGGGCGATACGGCGGATGGTGTCGGCCGGGATGCCGCAGCGATCGGCGACGGCATCGGGGGCGTAGTCGCCGGCCATGTAGCGATCGGCGAGGATCTGGAACGACGGCACCGCCTTGCGTCCGTCGGGGAGCGTGAACTCGCCGACGACGGCGGGTGCGATCTCCGGCAGGCGAGCGTCGACCGGCTCGCCCTTCTTCACGTCCCAGGCGAGCGGAGCGCCGGAAGCGTCGCGGGCGAAGAGGCCGTGATCGGCGCCGCCCGGGTTCTGGACGACCAGCCAGGGGGCGTTGGTGTAGCGCACCAGATAGTCGAGATCGACCTTGTCGGCGTGCAGCAGCTCGTGGATCAACGCCATGACGAAGAGGCCGTCGGTGCCCGGGCGGATGCCCAGCCACTCGTCGGCGACCGCCGAATAGCCGGTGCGGATCGGGTTGACCGACACGACCTTGGCGCCACGACCCTTCATCTTGCCGAGGCCGGTCTTGATCGGGTTGGAGTCGTGATCCTCGGCGACGCCGAAGAGCATCAGGTACTTCGAGCGCTCCCAATCGGGTTCGCCGAACTCCCAGAACGAGCCGCCGATGGTGTAGAGGCCGGCCGCCGCCATGTTGACCGAGCAGAAGCCGCCGTGCGCCGCGAAGTTCGGCGTACCGAACTGCGTCGCCCACCAGCCGGTCAGCGACTGCGACTGGTCGCGGCCGGTGAAGAAGGCGAGCTTCTTCGGATCGGTCTCGCGGATGGTCTTCAGCCATCCGGTGGCGAGGCTGAGAGCCTCTTCCCACTCGATCTCGACGAAGGCGTTCTCACCACGCGGCCCCACCCGCTTCAGCGGCTTCCTCAGCCGCGCCGGCGAATAGTGCTGCATGATGCCCGAGGAGCCCTTGCCGCAGATCACACCCTTGTTGACGGGGTGGTTGCGGTTGCCCTCGATGTAGCGGACGAGCCCGTCCTTCAGGTGCACCTTGATGCCGCATCGGCAGGCGCACATGTAGCAGGTCGTGTACTTCACCTCGTCGTTGACGACGGGTGAGGTGTCGATCGCCGGATCCCTGGCCATTTTGTCGTCGTTTCCTCATCGCTGCCCGCCGAGCGGGCCGTATTTCCCTTCACGACCCGGTCCGGGTCGCGTGTCGTCTCATGGCGCCGCCGGAGCCGATCCCGACGTCACGGCCTTCGGCACCGGTTCGTCGTCGAAGTCGGCTTCGGTCGGCTCCTGCTTGCCCATCCGCGCGCATTCGACGAAGACGCGACGGCCGCAGGTCTTGCATTCGTTGTAGTCGAAGTAGCGGTAGAGCGTCCTCAGCGCCTCGGTCTTCGAGTGGAAGATGTTCTCCCGGCCGATCTCGTCGATGTAACCGCCCTTCTCCAGGATCTCGAGCACCCGGTCCTTCGGTCGGATGAGATAGAGACCGCCGCCATGGGCCCGCCAACGCTTGGCCATCTGCACCAGCGCCTCGGCGCCGGCGAGATCGACGAAGTTGACGCCCGACATGACGATCGCCAGGAAGCGAACGTCGGGGATCTCCTTCTCGTAGCCGCGCAGCGTCTCCTGGAAGGAACTGACCGCGCCGAAGAACAGCGACCCGTCGATGCGGATGATGCGGAGCTGCCGGCATTCCACCAGATTGCCGCCGGCGGTGGCGAACTTGCGCCCGGCGCTCATCGGATCGGGCACGCGCGGCAGGATGCGCGGCTTGGACGTACGGTTCAGGTAGAGCAGCAGCGACAGCATGACGCCGAGGAAGATCGCGAACTCGAGCTCGAGCACCAGGGCCGAGACGAAGACCACGGTCATCACCGCCGTCTCCGACTTCGAGGTCTTCACGATCTGGGCGATGTGATGCCAGTCGATCAGGCCCCAGGCGACCAGGAACAGCACGCCGGCCATGGCGGCGAGCGGCATGTAGACCGCGTAAGGGGCGAGCACGAAGACCAACACCATCAGCAGGGCGCCGGCGACGATGGCGGCGAGCGGCGTCTTGGCGCCGGCGTCGTAGTTCAGACCCGAACGGTTGAACGAACCGGTCGCCACATAGCCCGAGAAGAACGACCCGGCGATGTTGGACAGGCCCTGGCCGAAGAACTCCTGGTTGGCGTCGATGTGCTGGCCGGAACGGACCGCCAGAGCGCGGGCGATCGACAACGCTTCGGTCAGCGCGAACATGGTCATGGCGACCGCGGTCGGGGCCAGTTCGCGCCACACTTCCGGCTCGAAACTCGGCGCCGACAGGGGCGGCAGGCTCGCCGGCAGGGCGCCGACGGTGGCGAACTGCGCTCCGGTGGTCGCCTTCAGGATCACACCGACCAACGACCCGACGAGGATCGCCACGATCATGTAGGGCACGCGCGGCAGGTGATTGCGCACCACGATGCCGGTGGCGAGCGTCGCCAGTCCGATGGCGAAGGTCGGCCACGAAATCGACCCGAAATGCTCGGCGACGTAGAGGACGACCTCGTGCGGATGACTGCCGCGCGGGACCTCCAGACCGGTGAAGTTCTTCACCTGGTTGACGGCGATGAGCAGGCCGGCACCGGCGGTGAAGCCGATCACCACCGAATGCGAGATGAAGTTGACGATGGTGCCGAGCTTGAACAGCGCCATGGTGATCTCGAGCAGACCGACCATGAAGGCGACCGTCAGCGCCAGTTTGACGTATTGGGCGGTACCAGGCTCGGCGAGCGAGGAGAGCGAGGAGAACAGTACCAGCGAGGCCGCCGTCGTCGGTCCGGAGACGAGATGCCAGGACGATCCGAACAGCGCCGCGACGATCGCCGGTACGATGCCGGCATAGAGGCCGTACTCCGGCGGCATGCCGGCGATGGTGGCGAAGGCCACACCCTGCGGCAGCACGACGACCGCGCCGGTCAGACCGGCCATGAGGTCGGACGAAATGGTCTTCCCGTTCACCAGCGGCAGCCAGCTGCGGAACGGCATCAGATCCGGCATGAACGAGCTCAGGCGCGATGCGACGGCCAAAACGAAGTCTCCTTCGACGACATACCCCTTCCCGCGACACTTCGGGGCGCCGCAGGTCGGACGAAACGGCAGTGGACGGCGGCTCGGCGCCGGTGGCCCCACGGCGCCGAGGGATCACATCAGGTGGTCTTCTTCAGCTTGCCGATGCCGAGGAAGTCGAGCATCGCCTTCTCGTAGAAGGGTTCGCTCTCACCGCGACGCATCTTGCGGATGAAGTACTTCTCGAAGCCGATCTTCGCCGCATGCACCCACTTGCCCGACGAGGACCAGTTGACGTTGCGCGGCGGGATCTGCGGCTGGGCGACGAAGGCGACGCCGCTGTCGCCGAAGTCGGCCAGACACACCGCGTTCCAGGTCGCTTCGTGGGTGGCTTCACCGCCCCGCAGGATCTGGCCGATGTTGAGCGCCGTGGCGGTCACCATCGACTCGATCATGAAGCCGGTCTTCGGCACGCCGCAGGGAACCGGCGTCGGACCCATCGGCGGGATGGCGACGCAGACGCCGACCGAGAAGACGTTGCGGTACTTCGGGTTGCACTGGTGCTTGTCGACCAGGATGAAGCCGCGCGGATTGACGAGACCCTCGACGCCGCGCACCGCCTCGATGCCGCGGAACGCCGGCAGCATCATCGAGAAGCCGAACGGCAGCTCGTGGGTGGCGCGGACCGAGCCGTCCTCGGCCACTTCCTCGACGAACATCTTGCCCGGCTCGACCTTCTTCACCCGGCTCGAGGTCAGCCACTTGATGTGATGCTCGCGCATCTCGCTCTCGAGCAGACCCTTGGTGTCGCCGACGCCGTCGAGGCCGAGATGGCCGACGTAGGGCTCGGCGGTGACGAAGGTCATCGGCACCTTGTCGCGGATCTTGCGACGGCGCAGCTCGGTGTCGAGGATGAAGGTGAACTCGTAGGCCGGGCCGAAGCACGAGGCGCCCTGCACCGCGCCGATGATGATCGGCTTCGGATCCTTGCAGAACTCGTCGAAGGCTTTCGCCGCCTGCTCGGCATGGTCGATGTGGCAGATCGACTGGGTGTTGCCGTTGGGGCCGAGGCCCTCGATCTCGTCGAAGGCGAGTTCGGGACCGGTGGCGATGATCAGGAAGTCGTAGGCGACCTCCGTCCCGTCGACCAGTTCGAGCTTGTTGGCTTCCGCATGGACCTTCTTGGCCGCCACCGGCACGAAGTCGATGCCGCGCTTGGCGAAGGTCGGCGCCAGATCGATCTGGATGTCCTCCCGCTGGCGCCAGCGCACCGGAATCCACGGGTTCGACGGAACGAAGTGATACTTCGGATCCTTGGTGACGACGGTCAGTTTGTCACCGGGGCGGAGCTGATCCTTCATCTCGTAGGCCATCACGACGCCGCCGAGACCGGCGCCGAGAACTACAACGTGAGCCATCGAACCCTCCATGACTTGGATCGATTGCGCTCCCCCGAGCGTTCGACCGGATTATGGGATCTCTCCCGCCCCCGCCGTCCGTTCCCTCGACCGGGCCGGCGGGTGTGGTGAAGAGATCCTCTTATCTCTTCAGAATATGCAGATATTCGACTTTCCCGAAACCGCGAAACCACGAACCGCGACCGACTTTCGCTCCCCTCGTGCCGGCGCGGCGCCCCTCATCCCGTGCTCCAGGCCCTGGGCCGCCGCATACCGGCGATCTTGCAGGCCTGACGTACGTACCCGTAGGGAAAGAGCTCGAACAACCGGTTGCGCGAGGCACCGAATTCGGCCGTCAGATGCTTCATGACGAAGCGCGCATCGGGCGACACCTGGTGGTGCGCCTGCCACTCCCGCATGAAACCGATGACCGACCAGTGTTCCTCCGCCAGCTCGATCTCTTCCTCTTCCGCCACGATGCGGGCGAAGTCCTCGCTCCAGTCGTCGGGATCGAGCAGATAGCCCTCCCCGTCCCTGAGCCGGGCCCAGTCGCGCGCCTCCGCGGCGGTCATCGATCTTCCCCGCGCATCACCGCGGCGGCACCGACCGCCCGCCCGCGTCCCGAACGCGCCACGGCCGCCGGCCCGACATCCGACGCCGGCGACCGGCTCTCGCCCGCCCGCGCCCTGACGAAT
>CALMYM010000208.1 GCA_937873675.1 uncultured Alphaproteobacteria bacterium
CAACGCCCGCATCCGCTTCGTCCGCTGGATCGACATGGGCGACGGACGAGAGGCCACCCAGGGCGAACACCGCACCGTCGTCGCGGCGCTGGCGCGGCGCGATGCGGAGGCGGCGGTGGCGATCCTCGAACGCCACATCGATCGCCGCCTCGACCAGATCACCGCCGCGATCCGCGAAGGCCTCGCCCGGATCTACCTGAAGTCGCCGCCGGGCGAGGGCTGAGGGCTGAAGGCGCGGCGGTCCCGCGGCGAAGACCTTTGCGCGGGTCTCCTCGTTGCCGGCCTTTCCCCGAGCCTGCCTCCACGGGACTTTCTGCGAAAATCGCCGGAGCCTCGATTTGCTCCCTCGTCGCTCCGAAATCAGCCGTCATCCCCGGCGAGCGAAGCGAGGGAAGGGGACCCATTCGCCTCTCGTGTCGTCGGACCGCCGATGCCCTTCCCCTCCGCGCCTGCGGCGCTCCGGCCGGGGATGACGGCCTGATGACCCGGCTCGTCAGGTGGCAGTGGCAGGACGCCAGCCGTTCGGCCGCGGCCTCGGCACGCGCCGCGCGCCCCGGCGTGATGCCGCTCACGCCTTCGGCGCGGCCGTCTCGGCTTCCGCGCGGGCGGTCTCCTCGCGCAGCAGGGTGCGCAGCTCCTCGAGGCGGGTGCGATAGCCGTCGGCGTCGCCGTAGTCGAGGAAGCCGACGTAGCGGCGGTGCGGATCGGTGGCCTTCAGCGCGTGCTTGATCGGGCACCAGTACTGCTCGGTGCGGCTGGCGATCTCGCGGACGAAGGCGACGACGCCGTTGGCGTAGGAGCAGTAGCGGCAGTTCAATGCCTCGATCCAGTTGAGGTAGGCGAGCCGGGCGCGGTCGAAGACGACGTAGTCGGCGCGCCGCACCCGCGGGATGCCGTAGGCGCGGAAACAGATCTGTTGATAGAGGTTGGCCCACAGGTCGAGCGCCACCAGCGGCACGATCAGCGAATAGATCACCGGTGCGGTGAGGATCGAGGCGATCGAGGATTCCGCGAGAAAACGCGCGGCGCTGGTCTTCAACCGGCGGTGCTCGGCGGCGATCCCCTCTTCGAATTCGACGAACCGCTCGCGCAGGCGCCAGCCGAGAGCCTCGCGCCGTTGGTCGATCTCCGCCTCGAGTTCGCTCTGGAGGCGGAGGATCTCGCCGATCAGGTCCTGCATGCGTTGGGTCATCTCGTTCGCCTCGAGTGGGTGAGAGCCGCGCGCTCGCCGGCGATGCTACGCCGACGAACGCGCAGACGCGACCGACGGCCGTCGAGCAGGCGCTCGAGCGCGACCGCATCGGCGTCGGCATGGGCGAGTTCGCTCATCGCCTGACGACGCCAGCGCTCCGGCGTCGGCGGCGACGGGTCGTAGAGGTGGGCGATCGCCAACCGGGCGCGCAACAGCGCATGGCGGCTGCGATAGAAGAGAAAAAGCCCGCTCTTCGGATCGTCACCGAGCATCGGCGCGAGGCGGCGGCGCAGCACCTCGCCGACGCTGAGATCCCCGAGCCGCCGGCATTCGAGGTCGAGGAAGGCGATCTCGTCGAGCGGATCCATGGCGCGCAGTCGTGGATCGAACTCGAGCCGGTCGATGACCGCGAGGCTCGGACCGAGAAAGACGTGTTCCGGACGCAGATCGCCGTGAGCGTCGACGAGGCGCCCCTCGGCGAGACGCCGGGCGAGCACGTCGCCGCGCTCGGCGAGGAAGCGGCGTTGCACCCGTCCGACCCGGCCGATCGGCCCCTGCGGCAGGCCGAAGCGGCGGTCGCTCAGGATCCGCAGGTCGGTGGCGAGCGCCCGGCGGCGGGCGAGGAGATGGGCCGCCCGGGTCTCGTGGACGCGCGGCGCGTGAGCGTAGAAGTCGGCGAGGAGATCGGCGAGGCGGGCGAGGGTCGGCCGATCGAGCCGGCCGCCGCGGATCGCCGCTTCCAGCGTGTCGGTCTCGTCGAGGCGGCGCATCACCACCAGCCAGTCGGTGACCGGCCCGGCGCCGCCGAGCTCGAGGCCGGTTGCGCCGACGGTCAACGGCACCACGCCGAGATAGACACCGGGGGCGAGCCGGCGGTTGATCTCGACCTCGGCGAAGACGGCGCGGCGGCGAGCGGCGAGGGTGGAGAAATCGAGGTAGGGGAAACGGACCGGCTTCTTCAGCTTGTGGACCCGGTCCGCGGTCAGGAAGACCAGGGACATGTGGGTCTCCCGCTCGGCGACGCCGCCACCCCCGCCGTTCCCGCGCAGGAAGGCGATCTTCATGGCGAGCGGCGTCTCGACGGTGCCGCCGTCCGAACCGGGTCCGGGTGCGAAATCGTCCGTCATTTCCGCATGATCCGACCGAAACGTGTGGCCGTCGTTGATGCCGATCATGGTGGAGGGTGCCGCGCCGGGGCATGATTTGTTTCCAAGAGACGAGGTCGGCCATGTCGATCCATCGGTCTTCGAGCGAAACGGCCGCCGTGGCGGAGCGCGAGGTCGAGGTTCCCCCTCTCGGCCTCGCCGGCACACTGACGTTGCCCACGGCTCCGCGCGGCGTCGTCCTCTTCGCCCACGGCAGCGGTTCGAGCCGCTTCAGCCCGCGCAACCGTCGCGTCGCCGCCGCCCTCCAGGCGCGCGGCCTCGCCACGCTGCTCTTCGATCTGCTTCTCCCCGAGGAGGAGGGCGATCGCGCCAAGGTCTTCGACATCGCCCTCCTCGCCGAACGCCTCGCCGCGGCGGTGCGCTGGGCGGCGAACGAGCCGGATCTCGCGAGAGTGCGCATCGGCCTCTTCGGCGCGAGCACCGGCGCGGCGGCGGCCCTGGTCGCGGCGGCGCGTCTCGGCGATCGCATCGCCGCGGTGGTGTCGCGCGGCGGCCGGCCCGATCTCGCCGGTTCGGCCCTCGACCACGTGACGGCGCCGACGCTGCTGATCGTCGGCGGCGAGGACGGCATCGTCGTCGACCTCAACGCCGAAGCCCTCGCCCGCCTCGGCTGCGAGAAGGCGCTCGAGATCGTTCCCGGCGCGACGCATCTCTTTCCCGAACCGGGAGCGCTCGAAACCGTCATCGACTTGGCGGGCGACTGGTTCGAACGCCATCTCGCCGGGTCTCCGGCGGCAAGGGGAGGGGAGCCGTGAAACCGTTCAGGGATCGCACCGAGGCGGGGCGGCGGCTCGCCGGCGCACTCGCCCATCTGAAGGACCGTCGACCGGTGGTCCTGGCCCTGCCGCGCGGCGGCGTGCCGGTGGCGGCGGAGATCGCCGCGGCGCTTTCCGCGTCCCTCGATCTCGTCCTCGTCCGCAAGATCGGCCTGCCCGGTCAGCCCGAACTGGCGATGGGCGCCGTGGTCGACGGGGCCGAGCCGATCACCGTGCGCAACGAGGACGTCATCCGCCTCGCCGGGATCGACGACACGCTGTTCGCGCGGGTGCGCGACCGTGAACTGGCCGAGATCGAGCGGCGTCGCGAGGTCTACCTCGGCGATCGGCGGCGGGTCGACCCGAAGGGCCGGGTGGTGATCGTCGTCGACTACGGCATCGCCACCGGCGCGACGGTGAAGGCGGCGTTGCGCGCCATCCGCAAGCGCGGGCCGGAGCGGCTCGTCCTGGCGGTGCCGGTGGCGCCGCCGGAGACGATCGCCGAGCTACGCCGCGAGGTCGACGAGATCGTCTGCCCGGAGACGCCGTCGCCCTTCGGCGCCATCGGCTTCTTCTACATCGACTTCACCCAGGTCGACGACGCGGCGGTGGCCGACGCGCTGGCGCGTTTCCCGGTCGCCGAGGCCGATACGGCGGCGAGAGGCCCGGATACGCAGGTGTGAGGCGTCCCCCGCGCCGTCGGCCAGGATCGCCGACCGACTCCGGTCACGATCGGAGCGGAGAGGGCACGAAGGGAGGTCGACATGACCACGAGCGCGACCGATGCGGTGAACCCTCGGCTAGCCGGACACGGCGGCCTGCGTCTGTTCGTGCCGGCGGCCAGCGCCGAACTCGGCGAGCGGGTGGCGGAACGGTCAGGTGTGCCGCTCGCCGCGCTCGAGGAGCGCGACTTCGAGGACGGTGAACACAAGATCCGCCCGCTCGAACCGGTCGCCGGGTGCGACGTCTTCATCCTGCACGGCACCTGGGGCGAACCGGGCGCCAGCGCCAACGACAAGCTCTGTCGGCTGCTGTTCCTGATCGCCGCCCTGAAGGACGCGGGCGCGGCGCGGGTCACCGCGGTCGTTCCCTACTTCGCCTTCGCCCGCAAGGATCGCCGCACCAAGCCGCTCGATCCGGTGACGCTGCGCTATGTCGCGACGCTCTTCGAGGCGGTCGGGGTCGATACCGTGGTCGCCGTCGAGATCCACAACGACGCCGCCTTCGAGAACGCCTTCCGCTGCCGCACCGTGATGGTGCCGGCGGTCCTGCCGCTGGTCGAGCGCGTCGTGACGATGGTCGGCGACGAACCGGTCTCGGTGGTGTCGCCCGACCTCGGCGGCGCGAAGCGAGCGGAGATCTTCCGCGCCGCGCTCGAACGCCGCCTCGGTCGGCCGGTCGGCAAGGGTTTCGTCGAGAAACACCGCAGCTCCGGCGTCGTCACCGGCGACTATTTCGCCGGCGACGTGGCCGGCACCACCGCGGTGGTCGTCGACGATCTCATCGCCACCGGCGGAACGTTGGTCCGAGCGGCGAAGGCGGCGCGCGCCGCCGGCGCCCGGCGCGTGATCACGGCGGTAAGCCACCGGAAGGTTCTTCCCGGTGCGGAGAACGGCGCCGCCGCACCCAGCGACGCCGCCCCCCCCCCCCCCCACACCGGCGCCGCCGCCCGGGGGATCGACGCCGTCCTCGCCACCGACGCGGTGCCGCCGTCCCGCCTGCCGCCGGGGCCGGTTCGTGACAAGCTCGAGATCGCCTCGGCCGCGCCGCTCCTCGCCGATGTCGTGCGCCGGCTGCACGAAGATGCCGCGCTCGACGATCTCGCGATCCTGTGACGAGATCCGGTACATCTGAAATCACTTGTATTCTGTAATTCGAGTTATATGAAAATAATTGCGGCATTGTATTTGCTTTCGTTTGCCGGCATCCGGAAGCGGCGAAAAAAATGTTGTTCATCGCAAGTTGATCGGGATCAATGCGGTACATGTATACTCGTGCGATGGAATTTCATCGATCGGCGGGCGAGCGACGAAGTCGGAACGCCGGAGGGCGCATGCCCGGGTCCCCGGAGGCGGAACGGCCGACCTTCCCCCGAGATCCGATCGAAGACGGAACCGATTGCCCCACCGGCCGGCGCTTCGTGCGCGGCCCTCCGTCGTGATCTTCGAAAAGACGACCGCACGCTCGCACGCGTGACAGGACGCGAAAACGAAAAGGGAGAACGTCATGAAGACCAGCAAGGTATTCGGTCGACTTCTGTTTTCGGTGGCCCTCGTCGGCTTCGTCGCCGGTGGAGGTCCCTCGGCGTTCGCCGGCGGCACCGTCGAGGTGCTGCACTGGTGGACCTCGGGCGGTGAAGCCAAAGCCGTCGGCGAGTTGAAGAAGACCTTCGAAGCGCAGGGCGGCACCTGGATCGACTCGCCCATCGCCGGTGGCGGCGGCGACGCCGCGATGACGGCGCTGCGCGCCCGGGTCATCGCCGGCAACGCGCCCTCGGCGGTGCAGCTCAAGGGCCCCGGCATCCAGGAGTGGGCCAAGCTCGGCGTCATCGAGAGCATCGACGACGTCGCCACCAAGGAGAAATGGGACGCGGTGCTGCCGCCGGTGGTCGCCGCGGTCATGAAGTACCAGGGCAAGTACGTCGCCGCACCGGTCAACATCCACCGTGTGAACTGGATGTGGGCCAACCCGGCGGTGCTCGCCAAGGTCGGGGCCAAGGCGCCGACGACCTGGGCCGAGTTCAACGAGACCGCCGACAAGCTGAAGGCGGCCGGCATCACGCCGCTCGCCCACGGCGGCCAGCCGTGGCAGGACGCGACGATCTTCGAAGTGGTGGTGCTGGGGGTCGGCGGCGCCGATTTCTACAAGAAGGCGCTGGTCGACATGGATCAGGCGGCGCTTTCCGGCCCGACCATGGTCGCCTCCTTCGATCAGCTGCGCAAACTGCGCGGCTACGTCGACAAGGGCTTCCCGGGTCGTGACTGGAACCTCTCCACCGCCATGGTGATGAACGGCCAGGCCGGCTTCCAGATCATGGGTGACTGGGCCAAGGGCGAGTTCCTCGCCGCCGGCAAGAAGCCGGGCGTCGACTTCCTGTGCGTGCCGCCTCCCGGCTCCGGCTTCCTCATGAACGCCGACAGCTTCACCTTCTTCAAGGACCCGAAGCCGGGTCGTGCGGAAGGCCAGAAGGTGCTGGCGAGCGAGATCATGTCGCCGGCCTTCCAGCGCACCTTCAACCTCGCCAAGGGCTCGATCCCGGCCCGGATCGACGTCAAGCTCGACGACTTCGACGACTGCGCCAAGCGCTCGGCCGCCGATCTCGCCGCCGCGACCAAGGCGGGCAGCCTGCTGCCGAGCCTCGCCCACGAGATGGCGGTGCCGCGCACCGTGCGCGGCGAGGTGCTCGACGTGGTGACCAACTTCTTCAACTCGGACATGAGTTCGAAGGACGCCGCCGCCGCGCTGGCCGCCGCCGTGAAGCGGGCGCAGTGATCGACGCCGACCGCCGTCGGGGACGGGTTCTCCGCCCCCGGCGGTCCCATGGGGAGGCGCCGGGATGCTCGCTCGCGTCGTCGAGAAGTGGCTGCCGCGGATCGTGGTGATGCCGCTGTTCGCGGTCAGTCTGTTCTTCGTCTACGGCTTCATCGCCTGGACGACATGGATCTCGTTCACCCGTTCCGTCGTCATGCCGGACTACGGGTTCGACGGTCTCGCCCAGTACGAGAGGTTGTGGTCGACGCCACGCTGGTACGTGGCGCTCGGCAACCTCGCCGTCTTCTCGATCCTGTTCATCGGCCTGTGCATCGTCGTCGGCATCCTGCTGGCGATCCTGCTCGACCAGCGCATCCGCATCGAGGGGGCGATCCGCACCGTCTATCTCTATCCGATGGCGCTCTCCTTCATCGTCACCGGCACGGCCTGGAAGTGGATCCTCAACCCCGGCCTCGGGCTCGAGCATCTCGCCCATCAATGGGGTTGGACGGACTTCCACTTCGGTTGGCTGGTCGACCCGCAGATGGCGATCTACACGGTGGTGATCGCCGGGGTGTGGCAGTCGTCCGGCTACGTCATGGCGCTGTTCCTCGCCGGCCTGCGCTCGGTCGACGACGAGGTGCTGCGCGCCGCGGCGATCGACGGGGCGGGGCCGATCCGCACCTACACCTCGATCGTCCTGCCGATGATCCGCCCGGTGTTCTTCTCGGCGATCATCGTGCTCGCCCACCTCGCCATCAAGAGTTACGACCTCGTCGTGGCGCTGACCGGCGGCGGCCCCGGCTACGCCACCGACGTGCCGGCGACCTTCATGTATTCCTTCGCCTTCCAGCGCAGCGAACTCGGCACCGCCGCGGCGAGCGCGGTGATGATGCTGGTCACCATTCTGGCGATCATCGTCCCCTACCTCTATTCGGAACTGAGGGAGGCCGGCCGATGACCAACTCCGCGAACGCCGGCATCGTCCGCCGCAAGGGGCTCGGAGCGCGGGTGGGGCGCATCGTCCTCTTCACCATCCTCGGGCTCTTCTGCGTCTACTACCTGATGCCCCTGTGGGTGGTGGTGGTGACGTCGCTGAAGTCGCTCGACGAGATCCGCGCCGGCTCGCTCCTCGGCCTGCCGCAGGCGCCGAGCTTCGCCGCCTGGGGCAAGGCCTGGGGATCGGCCTGCGTCGGGGTGCGCTGCGACGGGCTGGCGCCCTACGTCTGGAACTCCTTCGCCATGGTGATCCCGGCCGTGGCGCTTTCGACGTTCCTGGGCGCGATCGCCGGTTACGCCCTGACCAAATGGCGCTTTCCCGGTGCCGACACGATCTTCGCGCTGATGCTCTTCGGCGCCTTCATCCCCTTCCAGGTGGTGCTCCTGCCGATGGCGCGGGTGCTCGGCATCCTCGATCTCGCCGGCTCGGTCGTCGGGCTGGTGCTGGTCCACACCGTCTACGGCCTCGCCTTCACCACCCTGTTCTTCCGCAACTTCTTCGTCGGCGTGTCGAACGGCATCGTCGACGCCGCCAAGATCGACGGCGCCGGCTTCTTCTCGATCTTCTTCCGCATCATGCTGCCGATGGCGCCGCCGGTGATCGTCGTCACCGTGATCTGGCAGTTCACCCAGATCTGGAACGACTTCCTGTTCGGCGTCGCCTTCACCGTCGGCGACAGCAATCCGGTGACGGTGGCGCTCAACAACCTCGTCGCCACCTCGACGGGCGTGAAGGAATACAACGTCGACATGGCGGCGGCGGTGATCGCGGCGCTGCCGACGCTGCTCGTCTATGTCGTGGCGGGCAAGTACTTCGTGCGCGGGCTCGCCGCCGGCGCGGTGAAAGGATGATCCCATGGCCTCGATCCATCTCCGCGACGTGTGGAAACGGTTCGGCGCGACCGAGGTCATCAAGGGCGTGTCGCTCGACTTCGGCGACGGCGAGTTCGTCGTCCTGGTCGGCCCGTCGGGCTGCGGGAAGTCGACCCTGCTCAACCTCATCGCCGGCCTCGAGACGTTGTCCTCCGGCACGATCCGCATCGGCGACAGGGTCGTCGACGACGTGCCGCCCAAGGACCGCAACATCGCCATGGTGTTCCAGTCCTACGCGCTCTATCCGACCAAGACGGTGCGCGACAACATCACCTTCGGCATGGTGACCCGCGGCATCGCCCAGGAGGTGCAGGACGCGGCGCTGAAGGAGGTTTCCGAACTCCTCCACATCGACCACCTGCTCGACCGCAAGCCCGGCCAGCTCTCCGGCGGCCAGCGCCAACGCGTCGCCATGGGCCGCGCCTTGGTCCGCAAGCCCGACGTCTTCCTCTTCGACGAGCCGCTCTCCAACCTCGACGCCAAGCTGCGCATCGAGATGCGCACCGAGATCAAGAAACTGCACCTGCGGCTCGGGCAGACGGTGGTCTACGTCACCCACGACCAGGTCGAGGCGATGACGCTCGCCGACCGCATCGCGGGGATGGACAA
>CALMYM010000209.1 GCA_937873675.1 uncultured Alphaproteobacteria bacterium
ACGACGCCGATCCGCGGGACCCGCTGCGCCGCCCGAGCCTGCGCGCCACCACCGTGAAGCCGGCGACCAGCCGCACCGCCACGAGTTCGCCGCTGCGCGGCAGCCTCGGTGCCCGGCGCGACCCCGACCCTTCGGCGAGCGAACCATCGGCCGCCGCGACCGCCCTCGACCCGCTCCCTCCCACCGAGGCGTCCGTCGACACCGACCCCACCGCCCTCGAACCGATCGGGCGCCCCGCTTCGGCCTCGACCTCCGTCACGCCGACACCGGCGGCCCGGCCGGATGCCCGCACCGCCGGCGCGACGACCGGACGCATCGATCCGGCGACCGGTCGACCGCTGCTGCTCGGCAGCGACGCCGCGACACGGCGCGGACCGGTCGGACCGACCGAACGCACCGGAACCGTGCCCAAGGGCGGACCGACCCTGGCCGAGCCTGCGGTTCAACCGCGCCCCCGCGACATCCTCGCCGACAAGCGCGACGAAGCGACGATCGAGAACGACGAATACGCCCAGCTCGGCCTCAGAACCGGCGGCTTCACATGGCTGCCGGCGATCGAGACCTCGACCGGGTGGAGCTCCAACGTCGCCTCCAAGGCCGGCGGCGCTTCCGGCATGACCTGGCGCGTCGCCCCCGAACTGATCGGCCGCTCCGACTGGTCGCGCCATTCGCTGCAGATAGAACTGCGCGGCGCCTACCTCGGCAACACCGCCGATCACGACTACGACAAGCCGACTTTCCAGGGCGCGCTGCGCGGCCGCGTCGACCTCGGCGACGAGACCACCGTCGACGTCAAGGCCGGCTGGTCGCACGATCGCCAGACCGCTTCCGCCGCCGACAATCCGGCGAACACCGTCGTCCCGGCGACGACCGAGGCGAAGACCGCCTCGCTCGGCATCACCCGCGACGTCGGCCTCGTCGCCCTCACCCTGCGCGGCGACATCGAGCGCACCGACTATTCCGGCGGCACGACGTCGACCGGCGCGTCACTCGGCTCCGAGATCCAGAACAACACCCGTCACATCGCCGCCCTGCGCGCCACCTACGGCTCGAAGGGATCGCTCCGTCCCTTCGTCGAGGTCCAGGGCTCGAACCGCGACTACGACGACGCGATCGTCGCCGGGTCACCCCGCGATTCGGTCGGCGCGGCGGCGAAGGTCGGCGTGGTCGCCGACCTCGGACCGGTGCTGAGGGGCGAGATCTCGACCGGTTGGGGCGTCGAGCGTCCCGAGAAGGGCCTGTTGCCCGACATCTCCGGTTGGCTCCTCGACGGATCGCTGGTGTGGTCGCCGACCCGCCTGACCAGCGTCAAACTCGACGCCAAGACGAGCTTCGATCCGACCACCCTGGCGACCTCCGCCGGCGCCGTCTCGCGCGCTGTCGGCATCTCGGTCGACCACGCCCTGCGCCCCGATCTCGTCGCCTCCGCCGGCGTCGCGCTGACCGACAAGCGCTATGCCGGCACGTCCCTGCGCGAGGACACCCTGACGCTCTCCTCCGGCCTCACCTACAAGGTCGACCGCAACATCCAGACCTTCGTGAAGGGTGGGCTGACGCGCTACGTCGCCTCGTCCGCCGGCGCCGACTACGACGTCGCGACGGTCATGGTCGGCGTCCGCCTGCAACGCTGACACCGGACGACGAACCCCGGATACGAAAGGGCCGGCGTCTCGCGACGCCGGCCCTTCGGTTTTCCATCCGCTCGAGATCACAGATCCTTCAGGATCGCCTCGATCTCGGTGCGGAACTCCGCCCTCAGGTCTTTGCGCTCCAGCCCGTAGGCGACGTTGGCGGCGAGGAAGCCGACCTTGGAGCCGCAGTCGTAGGTCTTGCCGTCGAAGCGCACGCCCCAGAAGGCGTCCTCGTCCATCAGCGTGCGCATCGAGTCGGTGAGCTGGATCTCGTTGCCGGCGCCGCGCTCCTGGGTCTCGAGCAGCTCGAAGATCCGCGGCTGCAGGATGTAACGGCCGTTGATGAAGAGGTTCGACGGCGCCGTGTCCTTCGGCGGCTTCTCCACCATCGAGGTGATGCGGAACGCCTCGCCGCGCGCCTCGCCGACCCCGACGATGCCGTACTGATGGGCGAGTTCGGGGGCGCATTCCTCCACCGCGACGACGTTGCCGCCGGTCTCGTGGAAGACCTCCGCCATCTGGGCGAGGCAGCTCTTGGTACGGCCCTTCATGATCATGTCGGGCAGCATCACCGCGAAGGGCTCGTCGCCGACCAGATCGCGGGCGCACCACACCGCGTGGCCGAGCCCGAGCGGCTCCTGCTGGCGGGTGAAGGAGGTCGTGCCCGGCGGCGGCCGCTGGGCGTCGAGGATGGCGAGTTCGGCCTTCTTGCCGCGCGAGCGAAGCGTCTGCTCGAGCTGGTACGCGAGGTCGAAATGGTCCTCGATCACGGCCTTGTTGCGGCCGGTGACGAAGATGAAGTGTTCGATCCCCGCTTCGCGCGCCTCGTCGACGATGTACTGGATCACCGGCTTGTCGACGACGGTCAGCATCTCCTTGGGCATCGCCTTGGTGGCGGGCAGGAAGCGGGTCCCCAGGCCCGCGACGGGGAACACGGCTTTGCGGATCTTCTTCGTCATTCCGAGGACTTTCTCGTCTGTGGAATCTCGTCGACGCGTCACCGATCGTGGCGCGCCGCCTTGTGCGTAATCCATCGCCCCGAGCCCGGCAAGCGCACCGTTCCGGATGCGCCGCCCGGCGGAGCTACGTCGTGCGATTCTTCCGAAAACGCGGCGAAAGCATGAGGAGGCGGCGTTAAGACGGTGTTAAGTTCGAATTAACCATGATCACCGGGAGATGAACCGGCACGCCGACGGCGAGCGCCGCCGCCCCACACCCGCCCCGGGAGACTTCGCGATGTCCGATCCGCGCCGTTTCGACGGAACCCTGCTCGACCTCGCGCTGCGCCGGCGGACCTTCCTGATCAGCGCCGGCTCGCTGGCACTCGGCGCCTGTTCGGCCTCGCCGATGGCCGGCCTCGGCGTCGCCAAGGCGGAGACCGGCTCGATCGGCGCGCCCGCCGACGGCCCCGGTCCGGTCGCCGACACCGGCTTCACCGAATGGGTCGGCCGCTTCCGTCCCCGGGCGCTGGCCAAGGGGGTGTCCGGTGCGACCTACGACCGGGTCATGGCCGCGACCGTCCCCGACACCGCCGTCTACAAGTTCGACCGCGCCCAACCCGAGGTGCAGGAGCCGATCTGGCGCTACATCGAGCGCCGCACCAGCGACTACAACGTCGAGACCGGCAAGAAGCGGATCCGCGAATACGCGGCGCTGTGGGACCGCATCGAGGCGAAATACGGCGTCGATCGCTACACGCTGTGCGCCCTGTGGGGGCTCGAGAGCTCGTTCGGCGACCTCGCCATCTCCACCAAGTACATGCGCAAGGTCGTCCCCTGCCTCTCGGCGCTGGCCTGGGGCGACGCCCGCCGCCGCAGCTATTGGGAGCAGGAACTGATCAACGCCCTGATCATCGTCGATCGCGGCTGGGCCCAGCCCGACGACATGATCGGCTCCTGGGCCGGCGCCATGGGCCACACCCAGTGGATGCCCGAGGTCTGGCTCAACATGGGCGTCGACTTCGACGGCGACGGCCGCATCAACCCCTTCGGCAAGCCGGACGACGCGCTCGCCGGCACCGCCCGCTATCTCGTCGAACGCGGCCGCTGGCAGCGCGGCGTGGCCTGGGGCCACGAGGTCGACTTCACCCCGAAGTTCGACCACGCCCATGCCGACGGCAAGACCCAGAAGACCTTCGCCCAGTGGACGGCGCTCGGCCTGCGCCGCGCCGACGGCAAGCCCTTCCCCCACCCCGACACCGTGGCGCGCATCTACCTGCCCGCCGGCGCCAAGGGACCGGCCTTCGCCCTGACCCGCAATTTCTACGCGGTGAAGTCCTACAACCCGTCGTCCAAATACGCCCTGGCGATCTGCCACCTCGGCGACAAGATCCGCGGTGCCGGCGCCTTCGTCAGGCCCTGGCCGGTGGACGAGCGCTCGCTGACGCTGAGCGAAACCCAGGAGGTCCAGGAGCGCCTGACCGCCCTCGGCTTCGACACCGGTGGCGCCGACGGCCGCTACGGCGAGAAGACGCGAGGCGCGATCCAGGCCTGGCAGAAATCGGTCGGCATGACCCCGGCCGACGGCTATCCGACCGACAAGGTCCTCGCCCGCCTGCGCGGCGGCTGACCCGCCCCTCGTCGAGACCGATCGACGCGACGTGCGACACCTGTACTCGTTTCGCCCGATTCTGCTCTAGACTGTCGACCGTGACGAATCCGACGCCGGCGGCGGCGGTCGGATCGTCCCGTGGCGAGGCGAGGCGGTGATGCGTGGGGTCCGGACGACGCTGGTCCTTCTGATGGTGGCGATGTTCGCCGCCCTCCGCAGTGCGCCCCCCCCGGCCCAGGTCGACCCGATCGGCGGCTTCTTCCGCGCCCTCTTCGGCGTTCCGCAACAGCGCCGACTGCCCCCCGCGCCGCCCGACGCCCTCGCCCAGCCGAAGAAGCGGGTCGAGCCCAAGATCGTCGAGGTGCCGAAGAACCCGGACGCGCAGACGGTGCTGGTCATCGGCGACATCGAGGCCCAGGGCCTCGGCTACGGTCTGCAGATGGCCTTCGCCGAGGAGCCGTCCATCGTCGTCGTCACCAAGTCGCGCAACGCTTCCGGCCTCACCCGCGAGAACGACGGCGAGTGGAGCACGCTCGCCACCAAGGTGCTCGCCGAGAACAAGGCCGACATGGTCGTCGTCATGCTCGGCGTCAACGACTACCAGACCATCCCCGTCCCCGGCGCCAAAGGCCTCGAGGTGGCGGGCGAGGACTGGACCAGGGTCTACGGCGAACGCCTCGACAAGCTGATCGCCGAGATCCGCACCACCGGTAAGCCGTTCTGGTGGGTCGGCCTGCCGCCGACCGCCGACCCGGACCGCAAGCCGACCGCACGCGCCGCCTATGCCGCCTTCCTGTCGTCCCTCAACGACATGATCCGGCCGCGCGTCCAGGCGTCCGGCGGCGGCTTCGTCGACATCTGGAACGCCTTCACCGACGAAGAGGGCCACTACACCCCGACCGGTCCCGACATCGAAGGCCAGACCAAGAAGCTGCGCACCTACGACGGCGTGCTCTTCACCCGCGCCGGCCAGCGCAAGCTCGCCTTCTTCGTCGAACAGGAGATCCGCAAGGTGATGCGCGGCGGATCCATCCCGGCGCTGATGTCGCTGCCCGAAGAGCCACGGATCGAACCCCGGGCGGAGGAAGCGATCGTCGGCGGGCCGCCGCCGCTGCCGCCCGCCCCCTGGGCCTCCATCGGTCCGATCATCCCGCTGGGCAAGGTGGCCGGCCCCGGCGGCGAAGGCGGCCTCGCCGGCGGCACCGGTCGGCCGCAGCAGGTGGATTACCTCCCCGGCGGCTTCCCCGTCGCCGCGACCCCGGCCCATCGCCGCCTCGTCGAAGGCCTGCCGATCGACCCGCCCGCCGGCCGCGTCGACGACATCGGCCGGCGGATGCCGTGAGGTACCCTCGGGTCGATGGTCCGTCCCATCCCGCGCAAGGGGACCTTTGCGTAATTCATGAGGGTCCCGATTAGCCGATTCCATCACCCGAAATTCAGCCGTCGTCCCCGGCGAGCCGAAGGCGAGGGAAGGGGACCCATTGGCCTCTCAACTCATTGAAAAGCCAATGGATCCCCTTCCCCTTCGCTTCGGCCGGGGATGACGGATTATGGATCGGTGCTCTCGGGCAAGAGCGACCGCTACTGCCCACCAGACGAAGACGGCGCGCCCCTCTCGGGACGCGCCGTCTTCGTTTCAAACGCGCCTCGCGCCGATCAGCGCGGCAGTTCGGTCCGGCCCATCAGGAACAGGTCGACCGAGCGGGCCGCCTGACGGCCCTCGCGGATCGCCCACACCACCAGGGACTGGCCACGGCGCATGTCGCCGGCGGCGAAGACCTTGGGCATCGAGGTGGCGTAGTCGTCCTCGGTCGCCTTGACGTTGCCGCGGCCGTCCTTCTCGACGCCGAGCGCATCGATCATGCCCTCGTGCACCGGCGAGACGAAGCCCATGGCGAGCAGCACCAGATCCGCCTTCAGCACCTTCTCGGTGCCGGCGATCGGCTGGAACTTGGCGTCGACCTCGGCGATGTGAACCTCGGTGACGCGGCCGTCGGCACCCTCGAAGCGGGTCGCGGTGACGCCGAACAGACGCTCCGCGCCCTCCTCGTGCGACGACGAGGTCCTGAGCTTGATCGGCCAGTTCGGCCAGGTCGCGAGCTTGTCCTCCTTCTCGGGCGGACGCGGCATGATCTCGAGCTGGGTGACCGAGAGCGCGCCCTGACGCACCGAGGTGCCGATGCAGTCCGAGCCGGTGTCGCCGCCACCGATGACGACGACGTGCTTGCCACCGGCCAGGATCGGCGCGACCTCGCCGAGCGGCTCGCCCGAGACGCGACGGTTCTGCTGCGGCAGGGACTCCATGGCGGAATGGATGCCGCCGAGATTGCGGCCCGGCGCCGGCAGATCGCGCGGCTTCTCGGCGCCGCCGGTGAGCAGCACCGCGTCGTAGAGATCGACCAGTTCCTGCGCCGACACGTCGAGACCGACGGTGGTGTTGAAGTGGAACTCGACGCCCTCGTCGACGAGCTGCTTCACCCGGCGCTCGACCACGCCCTTGTCGAGCTTGAAGTCGGGGATGCCGTAGCGCAGCAGGCCGCCGGCCTTGGCGTTCTTCTCGTAGACGTGGACGTTGTGGCCGACGCGCGCCAGCTGCTGCGCCGCCGCGAGGCCGGCCGGGCCGGCGCCGACGATCGCCACCTTCTTGCCGGTCCTGGACTTCGCCGGCTGCGGCACCAGCCAACCGTTGGTCCACGCCTTCTCCGAGATCGTCGCCTCGATGGTCTTGATGGTGACCGGCGCGTCGAACAGGTTGAGCGTGCACGACGCCTCGCAGGGCGCCGGGCAGATCCGACCGGTGAAGTCGGGGAAGTTGTTGGTCGAGTGCAGGTTGGCCGCCGCGGTCTCGTAGTCGCCGTCGTAGACCAGATCGTTCCAGTCGGGGATCTGGTTGTTGACCGGGCAGCCGCGGTGGCAATAGGGCACGCCACATTCCATGCAGCGCGCCGCCTGCCGCTCGACGTCGGCGTCGGCCAACGGCAGGGTGAACTCCTTGTAGTGGCGGATGCGATCCGCCGCCGGCTGGTACTTCAGCTCCTGGCGATCGTACTCGAGAAAGCCGGTGACCTTGCCCATCGTGTCACTCCGATCCTTAGCTTCTCCGGCGGGGGATCCCGAGGCGCTTCGCGCCGTTCGAGGGCCCCGCCGCCGGGGTCTGATCCGGGCGGAGGGGAGCGGGGCCCGCCTCCGGTCTCCATCAAATCCGTCCGATCACTCGGCCGCCTGACGCTGCTGCATCTTCTCGAGCGCCTTGCGGTACTCGACCGGCATCACCTTGACGAACTTCGGCCGGAACACCTCCCAGTGCTCCAGGATCTCCTTGGCCCGGGCCGAGCCGGTCCAGTGGAGATGGCTGGAGATGAGCTGCCACAGCCGCTCGTCGTCGTGGCGGGTCATGTCGCCGGACACGTCGACCTTGCCCTTGAAGTCGAGATCGCCGCCCTGGTGGTGCAGCTTCTCGAGCAGGATGTCCTCTTCCGGAACCGGCTCGAGCTCGACCATCGACAGGTTGACCCGCTTGGCGAAGGAACCGTCCTCGTCGAGCACGTAGGCGATACCGCCCGACATGCCGGCGCCGAAATTGCGGCCCGTCGGACCGAGCACCACGACGATGCCGCCGGTCATGTATTCGCAGCCGTGATCACCGACACCCTCGACCACCGCGATGGCACCCGAGTTGCGCACCGCGAAGCGCTCGCCGGCGAAGCCACGGAAGTAGCATTCGCCCTCGACCGCGCCGTAGAGCACGGTGTTGCCGACGATGATCGACTTCTCCGGCACGATCCGCGAGGCCGGGTTCGGCTTGACGATCAGACGGCCGCCCGACAGGCCCTTGCCGACGTAGTCGTTGCCGTCGCCGACCAGTTCCAGCGTCACGCCGCGCGCCGCCCAGGCACCGAAGGCCTGACCCGCCGTGCCGGTGAGGGTCACGTGGATCGTGTCCTCCGGCAGACCGGCATGACCGAAGCGCTTGGCCACCTCGCCCGAGAGCATGGCGCCGACCGAGCGATCGACGTTCTTCACTTCGGTGTCGATCCGCACCGGCCGCTTGGACTCGAGCGCGGGAGCCGCTTCCGCGATCAGCTTGCGATCGAGCACGGTGTCGATCGGATGCTGCTGGCGGATGGTGCGGCGACGCTCGCTCTCGGCCGCCTCCGGCATGTGGAACAGCCGGGTGAAGTCGAGGCCCTTGGCCTTCCAGTGGGCGATCGACTTCCGCTTGTCGAGGAGGTCGGTGCGGCCGGTGATGTCGGAGAGCTTCTTGAAGCCCAGCGACGCCAGAACGCGGCGCACCTCTTCGGCGACGAAGAAGAAGTAGTTGATCACGTGCTCCGGTGCCCCATGGAAGCGCTTCCTCAGCACCGGGTCCTGGGTGGCGATGCCGACCGGGCAGGTGTTGAGGTGGCACTTGCGCATCATCAGGCAGCCGGCCGCGATCAGCGGCGCGGTGGCGAAGCCGAAACCGTCCGCACCCAGCATGGCGCCGACGACGACGTCACGACCGGTGCGCAGACCACCGTCGACCTGGAGCTCGACGCGCGAGCGCAGGCCGTTGATCACCAGCGTCTGCTGGGTCTCGGCGAGACCGATCTCCCACGGCGAACCCGCGTGCTTGATCGAGGTCAGCGGGGACGCACCCGTGCCGCCCTCGAAGCCGGAGATGGTGATGTGGTCGGCACGCGCCTTGGCGACGCCGGCGGCGACGGTGCCGACACCGACCTCCGAGACCAGCTTCACCGACACTTCGCCGGCCGGGTTGACGTTCTTCAGGTCGAAGATCAGCTGTGCCAGATCCTCGATCGAGTAGATGTCGTGGTGCGGCGGCGGCGAGATCAGCTGCACGTCGGGGGTGGCGTGACGCACCTTGTCGATCACCGCGTCGACCT
>CALMYM010000210.1 GCA_937873675.1 uncultured Alphaproteobacteria bacterium
CGGTGGAGTAGCGGGCGAAGCCGCCGCCGAGGTGATCCCAGATGCCACCGAGGCTCATGCGCCGGAGGGTACGCAGGACCGCATCTCGGGCCGGGCGACCCGGGCCGCGCCGGGCGGCGCGCCACCAGCTTTCGAGGACCGGCGTCTGGGGAAATTTCGGGGCACCGCGGATGCCGCCTTCGACCGGGTCGGCGGCGCCGAGCAGGCGGGCGGCGGCGGCGTCGAGGAAGTCGACGCCGAGGTCGGCGGGGGGCGCGGGGACGCGTTCGGCGAGGTGATCGCGGATCGCGTCGGCGTTGTGGGCGACCTTGTCGGGCTCTTCGGCATGGATGCGTGCGATCTCGCGCAACAGATCGACGAAGCCGGGCTTGCCCCAACGGGCGGTCGGCGGGAAGTAGGTGCCGCCCCAGAAGGGCTTCGCCGAGGAATCGAGGAACATGGTCAGCGGCCATCCGCCCTGCTCGCCGAGGGCATGCAGGGCGCTCATGTAGATCTGATCGACGTCTGGCCGTTCTTCGCGATCGACCTTGATGTTCACGAACAATCGGTTCATCACCTCGGCGATGCGAGGGTCTTCGAAGGACTCGTGCGCCATCACGTGGCACCAGTGGCAGGCGGCATATCCGACCGACAGCAGGATGGGCTTGCCGGTCTCCTTCGCTTCGGCGAGCGCCTCGGCTCCCCACGGACGCCAGTGGACGGGATTGTCGGCGTGTTGCAGGAGGTAGGGGCTGGCGGACGCGGCGAGAAGATTGGCGGGAGGCAGCGGCACGGCGGGAACTCCGATCGAGGGGACCGTTCGGTAGATAGGGCGAGCACGAGGCGCGGCGAGCGGGAGAGCCTGGACGAGATGGATACGATCTACGCCCTGTCCAGCGGTGGCGTTCCCAGCGGTGTCGCGGTGATCCGCCTCAGCGGGCCGAAGTGCCGATTCGTGATCGAAACGACAACCGGCCCCCTGCCCGAACCGCGACGAGCGGTCCTGCGATCGATTCGTGATCGCAACGGTTCTGAGATCGATCGCGGTCTGGTGCTGTGGTTTCCGGGGCCGGCGAGTTTCACCGGTGAAGACATGGCGGAGTTCCAGGTCCACGGCAGCCGCGCGGTGATCGGCGCGGTGTTCCGCCGGTTGGGGGAGTTCGCGGGGATGCGGCCGGCCGATCCGGGCGAGTTCACGCGGCGGGCCTTTCTCGCCGGGCGGATCGATCTCACCGAGGCGGAAGGGTTGGCGGACCTTCTCGCGGCCGAAACGGAATCGCAGCGTCGGCAGGCGTCGGCGCAGGCGTCCGGTGCTCTGCGGCGCCTCTATGGGAGTTGGCGTGAGCGGCTGGTCCGGATCCGGGCGCTGATCGAAGCGGACTTCGATTTCGCCGACGAGGAGGATGTGCCGGGCTCGGTGGCCGATGAGGCCTGGCGCGATGCCGCGGCTCTGGCGGACGAGATTCGCGCCCATCTCGGTGAAGCCGAGCGGGGCGAGCGGGTGCGGAGCGGCCTGCAGGTGGTGTTGATGGGGCGGCCGAACGCCGGCAAGTCGAGCCTGCTCAACGCGCTCGCGCGTCGCGACGTGGCGATCGTCACCGAGGAGGCGGGAACGACGCGTGATCTGATCGAGGTTCATCTCGATCTCGGTGGCTGGGCGGTGACCCTCGTCGACACCGCGGGGCTCCGGCGGGATGCCGGACGCGTGGAAGCCGAAGGTATCCGGCGGGCGATGGAGCGGGGCCGCGATGCCGACCTCGTTTTGTGGCTCGAAGCGCCGGATGAGATCGGGGATCATCTCGAGGCCGACCTTCCGGATACGAATGTCTGGAGGATCGCGACCAAGACGGATCTGGGTGGACGGAGTGGGGACAGGAAGCGATTCGACTCCGCAACGAAATCCCTGGCGGTATCGGCGATGACCGGAGAGGGAATGGATGCGCTGATCGCCGCTCTTGCGAATGAAGCGGAGATGTCGGGGATCGGAGCGGGGGCTGTGCCCAGTCGGGAGAGGCACCGGGTCCATCTGTCTGCGTCGCTGTCCGAACTGGATCGGGCGGTTCGAGATGGGGCCAAAGATGCGGAATTGCGATCCGAAGACCTTCGGCGCGCCGGGGACGAGCTCGGCCGGATCACCGGGGAGATCGGCGTGGAGGATCTTCTCGACGTGATCTTCGGGGAGTTCTGCATCGGCAAGTGATCGAGATTCGATTCGTGTCCGGTTCGAATCTGTTTCACGTGAAACATGGATTCGATACCGGTTCGATTTGGAACAGCGGAACGATCGGCCGCTTCGATGGCGAGCGAGACGGATCGAACAGGGCCGCCGAGTCGACGGGGCCCTCGGGCGAGAGACATCGTAGACGGAAGGTAGCGCGGTGGGTGAGCGGTTCGAGGACGTGGTGGTGATCGGGGGTGGGCACGCCGGCTGCGAGGCGGCCGCGGCCGCGGCGCGAGTCGGTGCGCGGACGGTGCTGCTCACCCATCGCTTCGACACGATCGGCGCCATGTCCTGCAACCCGGCGATCGGGGGGCTCGGCAAGGGCCATCTGGTGCGAGAGGTCGACGCTCTCGACGGTCTGATGGGGCGGGTCGCCGATGCCGGGGGTATCCAATTCCGCATGCTCAATCGCCGAAAGGGGCCGGCGGTGCGGGGGCCGCGGACCCAGGCCGATCGCAAGCTCTACGCGGCGGCGATGCAGACGCAGATCCGGTCGACGGCGGGTCTCACGGTCGTCGAAGGTGAGGCGGCGCGTCTGAAGATCGACGGGCGCCGGGCCGTCGGGGGGGGGCTCGAGGACGGCCGCGAGATCGGGTGTCGCGCGGTGGTGATCACCACCGGGACCTTTCTCAACGGGCTGATGCACATCGGCGACGTGCGGACGCCCGGCGGGCGCGTCGGAGAAAGAGCGGCGACGGGTCTGTCGGCGAGCCTCGCCGAACTCGGATTGCGGCTGGGCCGGTTGAAGACCGGAACGCCGGCACGGCTCGACGGTCGGACGATCGATTGGGCAGCGGTCGAGCGCCAGGAAGCGGATGCCGAACCGATTCCGTTCTCGACGCTCACCGAGAGGATCGTCAATCCGCAAATCGCCTGTGGCATCACCCGGACGATGCCGGAGACGCACAGGATCATCCGAGAGAACCTCACGCGCTCGGCGATGTACGGTGGCCACATCGACAGCCGAGGCCCGCGCTACTGCCCGTCGATCGAGGACAAGATCGTCCGTTTCGGCGATCGGGAGGGACATCAGATCTTTCTCGAGCCGGAGGGGCTCGACGACCCGACGGTCTATCCCAACGGGCTGTCGACGTCGCTGCCGGCGGATGCGCAGGTGGCGATGCTGCGGTCGATCCCCGGGTTGGAGCGGGTGGAGCTGTTCCGTCCCGGTTACGCCATCGAATACGACCACGTCGACCCTCGCGAGCTCGATGCGTCGTTGGCAGTGAAGAGTGCAGAGGGGCTCTATCTCGCCGGGCAGATCAACGGCACGACCGGTTACGAGGAGGCGGCGGCGCAAGGTTTGGTGGCGGGGCTCAATGCGGCTCGATTCGTCGCCGGAACGACGCCGCATGGTTTCGACCGCGGCGACGGCTATCTCGGGGTGATGATAGACGATCTGATCACGCGGGGGATCACCGAGCCCTATCGGATGTTCACGTCGCGGTCGGAATACCGGCTGACTCTGCGGGCCGACAATGCCGATCGGCGGCTGACGCCGATCGGTGAGAGGCTCGGGCTGGTGGGCGCGGCGCGTCGGAGGGCTTTCGCTGCGAAGTCGGAGGCGATCGCGCAGGGGCTCGCGCTGGCCGGGTCGTTGTCGCTGACGCCGTCCGAGGCCGAGCGATACGGAATCACCGTCAATCGCGACGGTGTCAGGCGCAGCGCCTTCGACCTGCTCGCCTATCCGGACGTGACCGTCGAACGGTTGCTGGCGGTGTGGCCGGAGCTCGGGGCGTTGCGGTCGGATGTCGTCGAGCAGATCGAGATCGATGCGAAATACGCGGTCTACATGCGGCGGCAGGAAGCGGATATCGGCGAACTCAGACGGGAGGAGGGGGTGGCTCTGCCGCCGGAGCTCGATTTCGCCGAGATCGCCGGTCTGTCGAACGAGATCCGGCAGAAACTCGTGTCCGTCGGGCCGCGCACGCTCGGGCAGGCCGGGCGTATCGATGGAATGACGCCGGCGGCTCTGACGCTGCTGCTGGCGCACGTCCGGAAGAATCGCCGCAGCGAAGGTCCGGGCGGGTCGGACGGCGTCGATTTCGGCGAGAGCGAGAACCCGGGACGGGTCGGTGCCGGTGTGCGTTCCGGTGGCCGGGCGGGATGAACAGCTTCGATTCGGAGAGGCAACGATGAAGACGACCCCGGCGAATGTGGACGGGCCCGAGGCGCTGGACGACGTGATCGCGGTTTCACGTGAAACGAGTGCTCGCCTCGGGACCTACGTCGGCTTGGTGAGAAAGTGGCAGAAGAGCCAGAACCTGGTGGCGCCGAGCACCCTCCCCCACATCTGGCGGCGCCATGTCGCCGATTCGGCGCAGGTCCACGCGCTGTTGCCGCGGGCGACGCGGTGGGTCGATCTCGGCTCCGGCGCGGGTTTTCCGGGACTGGTGACGGCGATCCTGCTCGCCGAGACGCCGGGGGCGGTGGTTCATCTGGTCGAGAGCAACAAGGGCAAGGCGGCGTTCCTCAGAACCGTGGCGCGAGAGACCGGGGCGCCGGCGATCGTGCACGACGAACGCATCGAAGATTTCCTCGAAACCTTCGCCGGATCGGTCGATGCGGTTTCGGCGCGGGCACTTTCCGCCTTCACGCGGCTGTGCGGTTGGGCGGCGCCTCTGGTGGCTCGTGGGGCAGTCGCGGTTTTCCACAAAGGACAAGATTTTGCGTCCGAATTGGCGGAAGCCACTCTATCTTGGGATCTGGATCTGGTAGAACATATGAGTAAGACAGAACCGACGGGCCGCTTGGTCGAGGTTCGCAAGATCGTTTCACGTGAAATGTCCTGACGGAGCGCCTTTCATGGCCAAGCTCGCCAAGTCGCCTCGCGTTCTCGCCCTGGCCAACCAGAAGGGCGGCGTGGGAAAGACCACGACCGCCATCAACCTGGGCACCGCCCTCGCCGCCATCGGCGAAGAGGTGCTGATCGTCGACCTCGATCCGCAGGGCAACGCCTCGACGGGGCTCGGGATCGATCGGCGGGCCCGTAAGCGCTCCACCTACGACGTGCTGGTCGGCGATCACAGCCTCGAAGAGGTGTTGATCGAGACGGCCGTGCCGCGGTTGTGGGTGGCGCCGTCGACGCTCGATCTGCTCGGTGTCGAACTGGAGATCGCAGCGACCGCCGATCGCGCCTATCGCCTGCGCAAGGCGATCGCCGACTACATCGAGACGGCGCAGGACGGCGGCCCGCAGTTCAGCTACGTGCTGGTCGACTGTCCGCCGTCGCTGAACCTGCTGACCATCAATGCGATGAGCGCGTCGCATTCGGTGCTGGTGCCGCTGCAGTGCGAGTTCTTCGCGCTGGAGGGTCTGTCGCAGCTCCTGTCGACGGTCGAGCAGGTCAAGGGCGCGCTCAATCCCGAGCTGACCATCCACGGCATCGTGCTGACCATGTACGACGCGCGCAACAATCTCTCCGGTCAGGTGGTGGCCGACGTGCGCGAGCACATGGGCTCGGCGGTCTACGACACGATCATTCCGCGCAACGTGCGCATCTCGGAGGCGCCGTCGCACGGCAAGCCGGCGCTGCTCTACGATCTGAAGTCGGCGGGCAGCCAGGCCTATCTGCGCCTCGCTTCGGAGATCATCCAGCGCGAACGGCGCATCCGGGCCGAAGTGGCGGCCTGATCGATCGGTGACATCGTCCCGGCGCGATGCCGGGATCGGACGGACAGGGACGGGTCGGCGGCGGCCCGGAGCCTCGGGAGGCGACAGTGGAAGAACGCAGGCGGCTCGGACGTGGATTGGCGGCGCTGCTCGGCGACATGGCCGAGCCGGAGATCGCGGCGGCGGAACGCGCCGGATCGAAGCGCGTGCCGATCGAGATGGTCCACCCCAATCCGCGCAATCCGCGTCGCGCATTCGACGAGGCCGATCTCGCCGATCTGGCGAAGTCGATCCGTGAGAAGGGCGTGGTCCAGCCGATCCTGGTGCGGCCGGCGCGCGGCATGGCGGGTCACTTCGAGATCATCGCCGGCGAGCGGCGGTGGCGGGCGTCGCAGCGCGCCGGTCAGCACGAGATCCCGGTGATCGTCCAGGACGTCTCCGACAAGGAGGCGCTGGAGCTGGCGATCATCGAGAACGTCCAGCGCACCGATCTCAATCCGCTGGAAGAGGCCTTCGGCTACGAGCAGCTGATCGCCGAGTTCGGCTACACCCAGCAGGATCTCGGCGAGATCATCGGCAAGAGCCGCAGCCATGTCGCCAACACGCTGCGCCTGCTCAAGGTGTCGGAGCCGGTGAAGGCGCATCTGCGCTCGGGCCGGATCACGGCGGGGCACGCCCGTGCGGTGCTCGCGGCGGCCGATCCGGAGGGGTTGGCGTCGAAGATCGTCGACGAGGGGCTTTCGGTGCGGCAGGCCGAGGCTCTCGCTCAGGCGCCGCGGCCGAACGATGCGCCGAAGCCGGGGCGGCCGCGGAAGGACAAGGACGCCGACACGCTGGCGCTGGAGAAGACGCTCTCCGACGCGCTCGGCCTCGCGGTCGTCATCGACCACAAGGCCGACGGCTCGGGTGAGGTGAAGGTGCGCTATCGCTCGCTCGAGCAGCTCGACGAGGTCTGCCAGCGGCTGCAGCGCGGCTGACGGCAGCGGTCAACGACGGTTCGGATGGGGCGGGTCCTGTGAGGCCCGCCTTTTTCGTATCGGAAGGGTTCGGAGCTTCGGACGGTGTGAAGCTCCGCAGGCGAATTGTACCGCCAGCGCCGATACCGACCATCGATCGGGGAGAAATCGGGCCGGAGAATTATCGGGACGTCCATCCGATCGTCTGAACGGTGCAATTCGCTCCGCTCTTTGCATCCTACGGTGAAGGGAAAAGGGCCAACATCGGGCCGGTTCAACGCCGCGAAGCGACCGAGGCGGCGCGGGCCAGCTTCAGAATCGTCTCCGAAACGATGGCACCGGCGAGATGCGGCTTGGCACGGCTCTGATGCATGGTCTCGTCGAGGAGGTCGAGGGCGCGGGCGATGCGGTCCTTCGACCACAGACCGAGCTGGCGGGCGACGACCGGGCGGCGGCGGAAGAAGACCGGCGGCTGTAGGCGTTCGACGACGTCGGTGGCACTGCGACCGGGGCCGATCTCGGCGCGGGCGCGATCGAGCAGCTGGAAATGGCGGATCAGCATGGTGCCGGCGACCGAGGCCGGGATGCCGGAAGCCTCGAGTTTGCGCAAGGTGGCATCGGCCTCGGCGAGATCGCCGCCGGCGACCGCGTCGATGAGTTCGTCCATGGCGAAGGCGGAGGCGTCACCGACGATGGCGGCGACATCGGCGAGGGTGATGCGCGGCTGGCCGTGGGCATAGAGGCAGAGCTTGCGCAATTCGCCGCGGGAGGCGAGGCGGTCGGCACCGAGATGGGCTTCGAGCGCCTCACGGGCGTCGCGATCGATGTCGAGTTTCGCTTCCTTCAGCTCCTGATCGACGAGGCGGGCGATGTCCTGGGCGGTATCGGGATAGCAGGGGATGGCGACGGCGGTCGGATGCTCCTCGACCTTCTTCCTCAGGCCGGTGCCCTTCTTCAGATCGCCCGCCTCGATCACCACCAGCGACCCGGTGTCGGGGCGTTCGAGCAGAGGCTGGACGGCGGGCAGGACGTTGCGGGCGCCGCAATCGCGCACCCATACGACGCGGCGATCGCCGAAGAGCGATACGGTCGTCGCTTCGTCGATCAGCCGGGCGGGATCGGAGGAGATCTCGGCGCCGTCGAGACGGACGAGGGAGAAGGGATCGTCGGCCTTGCCGGCGGCCGCCTTGACGATCGCCGAGGCGCGTTCGGCGACGAGACCGTCGTCGGGGCCGTAGACGAGCACGACCGCCGCCCGTTCGGAGGGGCGGCGGATGAAGGGCTCGATCTCCGACGGCCTCAAGGCGACCATGATTCGCTTCCGAAACGCCGTACGAGCCGGCGTCAGTGGTGCGTGGCGAAGAACACCGCGAGCTTGTTGCGGATGTCGCCGGCGACGACGGTGGCCACCCGGTTCTCGGCGTCGCGCTTGGCGCGGACGTCGGCGTAACGCTGGGGCGAATAGTCGTAGGCGGCTTGCGCGAAGCTGGTGCCGGAGGTGACGGTGGCGCCCGAGGCGATGTCGACCAGGGCGTAGGTCGCGGTGATGCGCTCGACATAGGCCGACGGCAGATTGCGATAGCGCTCGACGCCGACGGCGTTGTCGATCGAGGTCACGGTCAGCTCGAGGCGATAGACCGGCTTGCCTTCGACGTCGCCGGCGCCGCCGTGGAGGCCGAAGACCAGTTCGTTGCGCACCTGCTGGCCGACCCGGCCGGAGACCGCGCCGACATCGACCGAGCGCATCGCCGGGACGGTGCCGGTGGCCTTGCCGTAGAGCGGGCGCGGGCCCTCGGTGCAGGCGGCGAGGCCGGCGGCGGCGAGGCCGAGCGTGGCGCCGAGGACGAGGCGGCGAAGGCGGGCGAACCGATCAGGCGACGACATTGACGATCCTCAACGGTACGACGATGACCTTCTTCGGCGCCTTGCCGTCGAGCGCGGCGCGGACCGCGTCGAGAGCGAGGACCGCTTCGCGAACCTCAACCTCGCCCGCCGAACGGGCTATCGTCAACTCCGCGCGCTTCTTGCCGTTGATCTGGATCGGCAGTGTGACCGTATCGTCGATCACCAGGGCGCGGTCGACGATCGGCCAGGCGGCCCGGGAGACGAGACCGTCGCGGCCGAGCGCCGTCCAGCACTCTTCGGCGAGATGCGGCATCATCGGGGCGATGAGGCGGACGAGGACGTCGAGTGCCTCGTCGAGGGCGGTCGCGAGCGTCGGATCGGCGGCGATCGCCTCGGGGGAGGCGACGACGCGGCCGATGGTGTTGGCGAACTCGTAGAGACGGGCGACGGCGCGGTTGAAGCCGAGCTTCTCGATGTCGTCCTCGACCGCGGCGAGCGTCTTGTGGGTGGCCTTGGCGAGGGCCAGGGCGGCGGCGGAGCGCTCGCCCGGTCCCTTGCCGGCGGTGAGGCCGATGCCGTCGCTCATCAGGCGCCAGACGCGCTGGACGAAGCGGTGAGCGCCCTCGACGCCGGCCTCGGTCCAGATGACGTCGCGATCCGGCGGGCTGTCGGAGAGCATGAACCAGCGGGCGGTGTCGGCGCCCCAGGTCGAGAGGATCTCGTCGGGATCGACGGTGTTCTTCTTCGACTTGGACATCTTCTCGATGCCGCCGATCTCGACCGGGCCGGAGCCGTCCTTCATGGTCGCCGAGCGCTTGCCGTCGACCTCTTCGATGAGGATCTCGGCCGGCGAGACCCACTTGCCCTCGGGGCTCTTGTAGGTCTCGTGGACCACCATGCCCTGCGTGAACAGGCCGGCGAAGGGCTCGTCGAGGCCGGCGTGGCCGGTCGCCTTCATGGCGCGGGTGAAGAAGCGCGAATAGAGCAGGTGCAGGATCGCGTGCTCGATGCCGCCGATGTACTGATCGACCGGCAGCCAGCGGTCGACGACCGGGCGGGTGGTCGGCGCGGTCTCGTTCCACGGATCGGTGAAGCGGGCGAAGTACCAGGACGAATCGACGAAGGTGTCCATGGTGTCGGTTTCGCGCCGCGCCGGCTTGCCGCACTTCGGACAGCCGACGTGCTTCCAGGTCGGATGGTGATCGAGCGGATTGCCCGGCCGGTCGAAAGAGGCGTCGTCGGGCAGCAGCACCGGCAGATCGGCGACCGGGACCGGAACGGTGCCGCAGTCGTCGCAGTGGATCATCGGGATCGGGCACCCCCAGTAGCGCTGGCGCGAGATCAGCCAGTCGCGCAGGCGGAAGTTCACCCGGCGCTTGCCCATCGGCGCGCCGTCGACGATGCGGGCCTCCAGCCGGTCGGCGGTGGCTTCGAAGGCGGCGTCGACCTCGAGGCCGTCGAGGAATTCGGAGTTGTAGAGGGTGCCGTCACCGTCGAAGGCGACGTCTTCGACCGCGTTGGTCACCGGATCGGCGCCGCGCGGCAGCACCACGGGCGTGACTTCGAGGCCGTATTTGCGGGCGAAGTCGAGGTCGCGCTGGTCGTGGGCCGGGCAGCCGAAGATGGCGCCGGTGCCGTAGTCCATGAGGATGAAGTTCGCCACCCACAGCGGCAGCGTCTTGCCCTCGATGAAGGGATGCTTCACCCGCAGCCCGGTGTCGTAGCCCTCCTTCTCGGCGGTCTCGAGCACGGCGACGGAGGTGCCCATGCGCCGGCACTTCTCCTGGAAGGCGGCGAGATCGGCATCCTTCTCACCCAGCGCCTTGGCCAGCGGATGGTCCGGCGACATGGCGAGGAAGGATGCGCCGAACAGCGTGTCGGGGCGGGTGGTGAAGATCTCGAGGGTGGTCTCACCGGTCGGACCGGGGGTCGCCAGCTCGAAGCGGACCTCGAGGCCGGTCGACTTGCCGATCCAGTTGCGCTGCATCAGCCGCACCTTGTCGGGCCAGCGATCGAGGCGGTCGAGGGCGGAGAGCAGGTCGTCGGAATAGTGGGTGATCTTGAGGAACCACTGGACGAGCTCCTTCTGCTCGACCAGGGCGCCGGAGCGCCAGCCGCGGCCGTCGATCACCTGCTCGTTGGCGAGCACGGTCATGTCGACCGGATCCCAATTGACCTTGGAGGCGCGGCGATAGGCGAGGCCGGCTTCGAAGAAGTCGACGAACATCTTCTGCTGATGACGGTAGTAGTCCGGCGAGCAGGTGGCGACCTCGCGCTTCCAGTCCAGCGACAGACCCATGGTCTTCAGCTGGTTGCGCATGGTGGCGATGTTCTCGTAGGTCCACTTGGCGGGGTGGACCTTCATCTGCATGGCGGCGTTCTCCGCCGGCAGGCCGAAGGCGTCCCAACCCATCGGGTGCAGCACCGAGAAGCCCTTGGCCCGCTTGTAGCGTGCCACCACGTCGCCCATGGTGTAGTTGCGCACGTGACCCATGTGGATGCGCCCCGACGGATAGGGGAACATCTCGAGGACGTAGTACTTCGGCCGCGTATCCTCGTTGGAGGTGGCGAAGACGTCCTTCTCGGCCCAGGTCTTCTGCCACTTCGGTTCGGATTCGCGGGGGTTGTAGCGCTCGGAAGCCATGGATCTCGTCGTCCGTCGGGTCGGGTTCGGGCGGCGCCACGCGAAGGTTCGGGATCGCGCGGTGTGCGTCGTCTCTGGTCGGCGCCGACCTTCACCAGAAAGACGCGGACGGGTCAATGGTTTCCGGCCGATTCGCGGGCTCTCGAGGCCTTCGCGAAGCGGTGCGTGGCGGATCGGTCGCCCTTCGTGCTAAGGCGGCGGGCATCGAGACCCGCGAGGACCGTTCATCCATGACCGCCGCCGACAATCTCGCCGAGATCCGCAACCGCATCACCCGCGCCACCCGCATCGCCGGCCGCCCGGCCGGAGCGGTCACGCTGGTGGCGGTGTCGAAGACCTTCTCGATCGACGAGATCCGTCCGGTGATCGCGGCGGGGCAGCGGGTGTTCGGCGAGAACCGGGTGCAGGAGGCGAAGGCCAAGTGGCCGACGCTACGCGCCGAGACGGGCGATCTCGAGCTGCACCTCATCGGACCGCTGCAGTCGAACAAGGCGGCCGAGGCGGTCGAGCTCTTCGACGTCATCCATACGGTCGACCGCGACAAGATCGCGGCGGCGCTCGCCGCGGGGATGGCGAAGCAGCGACGCCGGCCGCGGCTCTTCGTCCAGGTCAACACCGGGGCGGAGCCGCAGAAGGCGGGCGTCGATCCGCGCGAGGCGGTCGCCTTCGTCGAACGGTGCCGGGCGGTGCACGGATTGGCGGTCGACGGGCTGATGTGCATCCCGCCGGCGGAGGATGCGCCCGGGCCGCATTTCGCGTTGTTGGCGAGGCTGGCGAAGGAAGCCGGGGTGAGTGGTCTGTCGATGGGCATGTCGTCGGACTTCGAGACGGCGATCGATCTCGGCGCCACCCACGTCCGCGTCGGCAGCGCCATCTTCGGGACGCGACCGAAGCCGATGTGAATTGCGCGTCGGACGAGTCCAGTTGTTCGATGCAATTTCGAAATGATTTCGATCTCGAAATGATCGACCCGCACAGAGACTCGTGGGCGGCCGTTTCAGCCTCGATTCGACCCTTCGGTGCGGGGTCGGCGAACGGCCGCGGGTGAGACTCCCAGGCGCCCTGACGTCGATCTTCGATTCGAGCCCGTTTCGATTCGGCCGACGAGAGGTCGGTTTCGGAGCGCTCTGCGCTCTCTCCGAGTTGATCAGCCGATCACCATCACCGGATGTGCGCCGAGGCGCGGCAACAGCCGGCGCATGTCTTCGGGGCGGAGCGCGACGCAGCCGGCGGTCGGCTCGAAACCGTCGCGGGCGGGGTGGAAGAAGATGGCGCTGCCTCGGCCGATCACCCGCCGCCGGATGTTGGCGTCGAGGACGATCACCACGTCGTAGAGATGGTCGTCGCGCCGCATCACCTCATGAGAGCCACGGAAGGGCAGGCGGACGGGGCGGTTGTAGCGACCGTCGCGCACGTCGTCGCACCAGCCGTCGTCGGCGCGAATCGGCGTGAGCGGGACCGGTCCGCCGGGCGGCAGGGCGCGATCGGCGCGGCGATGGCCGAAGAGCAGGGCGAAGCGACCGACCGGGGTGGCGCCGTCGCCTTCGCGCTTGAAGCGTGTCGTGCCGGTGCGGCCGAGGGCACAGGGCAGGGTGGTGCCGGCGACGGTGAGGAGGCCGAGATGCGGCGCGGCGCCGGGACGGCGGCGGACGCGGATGACGCGGGGCTTCGGGGCGACGGCGGGACGGCGATGCGACAAGGCCAGCGAGCCTCCTCGAGGATGCGGTCGGAGATCGACCTTCGCCGCGGGCGCGGCGATTGGCAATCGTCCCGTCGCGACGCAGCCGGTTCTCGTCGGGCGGAGCGGCGGGCCGATCGTGCCGTCGGAGATGACGGCTTGTCAGAGCCGGCGGTCCGTCGGATCATGACGGTTCGACGAAACGGTTCGGGAGGCGGTCTCTTGAGCGAGGGTATGGGCGGCGGCGTGCCGGGGGGCGACGACGTCGAACCGTCGGTGATCCGGTTGGCTCGGGCGAAGGTGGATCGCGAGGTCACCTTCGATCGACGCGAGCTCTTCGAGATCCTGCGCATCTACGGGCGGATGGTGGCGAGCGGCGAGTGGCGCGACTACGCCATCGATCATCTCGCCGATCGGGCGGTGTTCTCGGTGTTCCGGCGCACTTCGGAGATGCCGCTCTTCCGCATCGAGAAGAACCCGAAACTGGCGGGGCGCCAGGGCGCCTATTCGGTGATCGACCAGGGCGGGCGCATCCTCAAGCGCGGTACCGATCTCGCCCGCGTCGTCGCGGTGCTGGAGAAGAAGCCGAAACTCGTCGAGATCTGACGATCGCGCCGCACCGTGCGGCGCGGCCGGCGCTTTCGAGCGCGGATCTCAGGATCCGAGCCGCTCGACCCGGCGGGCGCCGAGGATCGGGCCGGGGCCGCCCTCGCCTTCCGCCTGCAGGAGCACGGCGCAACCTTCCTCGTTCTCGTGGACGATCTCCTGGCGCGGCAGCTCGATGCGCAGCGCCTTGCCCTTCCACATGCCGATCGGCTGAAGCGCCTTGACCAGATGGGTGTAGGTGACGGTCCGGCCGGAGTTCTCGCCGCGGCCGATCGGGATCGTGCGGGTGCGGTCGTAGCGGACGAGCCAGACGGTGGCGCGGGTCCCGGCGAGGCTGTCCGGCCCGTCGGCGATGCGGACGACGAGCGAATCGCGGGTCGTCTCGGTGTCGACGTCGACCATCGGCGCTTCGTTCTTGGTGGCGAGGGCCGTGATGGTGC
>CALMYM010000211.1 GCA_937873675.1 uncultured Alphaproteobacteria bacterium
ATTGAGGACATAGGTCTCGCCGTTCTTGGCCTTGTAGTCGAGGCGGACCGTCTGGGCCTTGATGGTGATACCGCGCTCACGCTCGATGTCCATGTTGTCGAGCACCTGCTCGACCATCTCACGGCTTTCGAGGCCGCCGGTCATCTGAATGAGCCGATCGGCCAACGTCGACTTGCCGTGGTCGATGTGGGCGATGATGGAGAAGTTGCGAATGTGGTCGAGCGCCGTCGTCATGGGCGAGGGAATAGCAGTGCGGCTCTGCGAAAGAAAGGCCGGATACGGGGGATTTCGACGGGTCGCGATCGTCGCCCGGTCGGGAGCTCTAAGGTGACGCCCGGGGGACCCCGTCACGTCGGGGCAGGAAGCCCACTCTTTTCGCTTTGTATATTCACGTATCAGGATATTCTGATGGCGGCGGCGCCCATCCGCCGAGACGCGCGGCGGGCCACCGTGCGAGCGACACCAAGAAAGACGAGAACGGCGGACACGAGCCGCCCGAACACGACGGGAAGGAAACCCATGCGTACCCTGCTTCCGGCATTCGCCGCCCTCGCGGTCCTCGCCATCGCCGCTCCGGCCTCCGCCGCCGGCGTCGACGGCATGTACAAGCGCCCCAACGGCACCACCGCCAAGGTGTGGACCTGCGGCGGCAAGCTCTGCGCCACCGTTCAGGAATCGAAGTTCAACATGTTCCTCTCGGGCATCGCGCCGGCTGGCGAGGGCACCTGGAAGGGGGACATGAAGCATCCCGACATGCCGGGCTTCATGACCTTCAACGGCACCGTCACCACGACCGGCAAGGGCCTCAAGGTGCAGGGCTGCGCCGTCGGCCAGTCGATGTGCGACGCGGAGAACTGGACCAAGCAGTGACGTCGACGGCCGGCGACGCCACCGCGTCCGGCCATCGGGGAGACGCCCGACCGGGCGTCGGTCACACGGCTACGATCGGTCACACGACCAGGATTCAGGCGGCCGCGACGACCTCGTCGCGGCCGTTCGTCGTCTCGGCGCCGGATCGATCGCGGCGCGGACGCAGACGGATCATCACCTCGACCCCGGCGATCTCCATCCCTTCGGGCGGCTCGGGCAGGCGAGAGACCTCGACGGCGTCGACCGACACGTCGGTCATCTCGCCGTCGGTTTCGTTCCAGAAGTGATGGTGCGGCGAGGTGCGGGTGTCGAAGAAGGACTTCGCCCCCGACACCGCCAGTTCACGCAGAAGGCCGGCCGCGGTGAACTGATGCAGCGTGTTGTAGACGGTCGCGAGTGAGACCGAGACGCGTGCCGTCATCGCCTCCTCGTAGATCGTCTCGGCCGAGACGTGCCGATCCGGCCCGCCGAAGAGCAGGGCGGCGAGGGCGGTGCGCTGGCGGGTCGGGCGCAGACCGGCGCGGCGCAACGTCTCGACGACGTCCGCCCGGACATGGGGGTCGTGGGCGAATTGCGAGGTGCTCGTCGGGCGGTGGAAAGTCTCGGTCGTTTCGCCGTACATCGGATCGGGTCTCCAGGTGTCGTAGATTTGATATTAAGAGGCATTCGCAACAACTGCAAGCGTCGGCCGGAAACTTCGGTGGGCGGAGCCCTCGCGCTCGCGCGGCGGGTCACCGTTCCCGTCGGTCGCCGTCCGTCTCGTCGTGGCGGCGAAGCCCTCGGAGCGGTCCTGCCGCCGGGTGACGGCCCCGTGTGATCTTCGGATGTGATCTGCGGGCGGGGATGTGGCGCGACGGCTTCGTTTCACCGGCAAAGCGAAATCGCGACGAAAGGACCGCGGTTCGGAAGGTCGCGGATCTTCCGGGCGGTCGGTGGACATGTTACGAAGACGCCGATTTCGGGGGTTCGCGCCGAGCGAACGACGGCGTGACCGTCCACGGATCCATCCGGGGGCGGGGCAGAGAAGGAAATGGACGAGACGATGGTCGACCGGCGCTCCAGCTTCGAATACGAGGACCTGCTCGCTTGCGGTCGCGGCGAGTTGTTCGGCGGTGGCAACGCCCAGCTGCCGCTGCCGCCGATGCTGATGTTCGATCGCATCGTCGAGATCTCCGAGACCGGTGGGTCGAACGGCGTCGGGCTGGTGCGCGCCGAGTTCGACATCCGTCCGGACCTGTGGTTCTTCCCCTGCCACTTCCAGGGCGACCCGGTGATGCCGGGCTGCCTCGGTCTCGATGCGCTGTGGCAGCTGACCGGCTTCTTCCTCGGCTGGCTCGGCCTGCCGGGCCGCGGCCGGGCGCTCGGCGTCGGTGAGGTGAAGTTCTCCGATCAGGTGCTGCCGACCACCAAGCTGGTCGAGTACCGGGTCGACTTCAAACGCGTCTTCAAGACCAAGCTCAAGATGGGCATCGCCGACGGCCAGCTGATCGCCGACGGCAAGCCGATCTACGAGGTCAAGGACATGCGCGTCGGCCTGTTCCAGGCCTGAGGCGCGCGATGCGGCGGGCCGGCGCGATCGAACGCGCGGGTTTCGTCGCCGCAGCGCTCGTGCGGGCCGGGCTCGTCGGCTCGAGACGTGCTAGAGTGATGCGGATCCGTGGCGGACGTCGCCGCGGATCTTCGAGGCGTCGCCGGTGGGCGGCGTGATCAGGAACGGGTGCGGACGCCGGTGGGCGCCGCCGGTATCGAGAAGGTCCGACAGAGATGAGGCGGGTCGTCGTCACGGGTATGGGCATCGTTTCCTCGATCGGAAACGACACGCAGGCGGTCACCGCGTCGCTGCGCGAGGCGAAGTCCGGCATCGTCCGGGCCGACGCCTACGCCGAGCTCGGCTTTCGCTGTCAGGTCCACGGCATCCCGAAGGATCTCGACGTCGCGGCGCTGATCGACCGGCGCGCCATGCGCTTCCACGGCGGCGGCACCGCCTGGAACCACATCGCCATGGATCAGGCGATCGCCGATGCGGGCCTCGACAAGGCCGACATCTCCAACGAGCGTACCGGCATCGTCATGGGCTCGGGCGGACCGTCGACCAAGATCATCGTCGAGGCCGCCGGCATCACCCGCGACAAGGGCGGGCCGAAGCGCATCGGTCCCTTCGCGGTGCCGAAGGCGATGTCCTCGACGGCTTCCGCGACGCTCGCCACCTGGTTCGAGATCAAGGGCGTCAACTATTCGATCTCGTCGGCCTGCGCGACCTCCAACCACTGCATCGGCAACGCCTACGAGCTGATCCAGTGGGGCAAGCAGGACGTCATGTTCGCCGGCGGCTGCGAGGATCTCGACTGGACGCTGTCGAACCTGTTCGACGCCATGGGCGCGATGTCGTCGAAGTACAACGACACGCCGGCCACCGCGTCGCGCGCCTACGACAAGAACCGTGACGGCTTCGTCATCGCCGGCGGTGCCGGCGTCCTGGTGCTGGAAGAGCTCGAGCACGCCAAGGCGCGCGGCGCCAAGATCTACGCCGAAGTGGTCGGCTACGGCGCCACCTCCGACGGCTACGACATGGTCGCGCCGTCGGGCGAGGGCGCCATCCGCTGCATGCGTCAGGCGCTGGCGACGGTGAAGAGCCCGATCGACTACATCAACCCGCACGCCACCTCGACCCCCGTCGGCGACATCAAGGAGATCGAGGCGATCCGCGAGGTGTTCGGCGCGAACTGTCCGCCGATCTCGGCGACCAAGTCGCTGACCGGCCATTCGCTCGGCGCCACCGGCGTGCAGGAGGCGATCTATTCGCTGCTGATGATGAAGGAAGGCTTCATCTGCGAGAGCGCCAACATCGAGGAGATCGACCCGGCCTTCGCCGACATGCCGATCGTGCGCAAGCGCGTCGACGGGGCGAAGCTCGACACGGTGCTGTCGAACTCCTTCGGTTTCGGCGGCACCAACGCGACGCTGGTGTTCAGCCGCGCCGGCCTGTGATCGACGCCGCCGGCGAGGCGGTGTGGGAATTCGACGTTTCTCTTCGGGCGGCTCGACGGCAGCCCGAAGAAAGCCGTCATCTCATTGCAACGAGATCGTAACATCGCTGTCCGGCCGCGACGGGCGGCTTCTCCTCGGGAGAGGTCGAGCCGGCGGACGAGACGGTGGCAGGGACATCCGAAGGAGCATCCATGAGCGGGATCATGGCGGGGAAGCGCGGCCTCGTGATGGGGGTCGCGAACGACCATTCGATCGCCTGGGGCATCGCCAAGAAACTCGCCGAGCACGGCGCCGAACTGGCCTTCACCTATCAGGGCGAGGCCTTCGGCAAGCGGCTGCGTCCGCTCGCCGCGACGGTCGGCTCCGATCTGGTGCTGCCCTGCGACGTCGAGGACATCGCCTCGGTCGACGCGGTGTTCGACGCTCTGAAGGAGAAGTGGGGGGCGATCGACTTCCTCGTCCACTCGATCGGCTTCTCCGACAAGAACGAGCTCAAGGGCCGCTACGCCGACACCAGCCGCGAGAATTTCTCGCGCACCATGGTGATCTCCTGCTTCTCCTTCACGGAAGTGGCCAAGCGCGCCGCGGCGATGATGCCGAACGGCGGTTCGATCATCACGCTCACCTACGGCGGCTCGACCCGGGTCATGCCGAACTACAACGTCATGGGTGTCGCCAAGGCGGCGCTCGAGTCGTCGGTGCGCTATCTCGCCATGGACTTCGGGCTCGACAACATCCGCGTCAACGCCATCTCGGCCGGACCGGTCCGGACGCTGGCGGGTGCCGGCGTGGCGGATGCCCGCCTCATGTACAATTTCCAGAAGCGCAACTCGCCGCTCGGCCGCACGGTGTCGATCGAGGAAGTCGGCGGCACGGCGCTCTACCTCCTCTCCGATCTCTCGACCGGCGTCACCGGCGAGGTGCATTTCGTCGACTCCGGCTATTCGATCGTCTCGATGCCGCGGCTCGAGGAGTTGAAGATCCAGGAGAAGCGCGAGAGCGAGGACGCGTCGAAGCCGGCGGCGGAGTGATCCGCGCCGCCGGCTCCACGAGGTCGGCGATGGGGCGGTGTGGTCGAACACCGTAGCGTCCGTCCTCTCGTCTCATGACATCGTTCGTGATCGCCGATGCCGAGGGAGCAGCCGAGTGGCTGTGGCACCCCGCCTTCTCCCCTTGCGGGAGAAGGTGCCCGAAGGGCGGATGAGGGGTTCGGACCTCTCCTATGACTTCGGCATTCGCGGTAGGCTCCGATTACCGCTTCGCGGCGCCCCCTCATCCGCCCCTTCGGGGCACCTTCCCCCGCGAGGGGGGAAGGAAGTGGGGGCTTCTCGGAGCCGTGCATCGAACGTAACGCGGCGGGGGAGGCCGCGTCGGAGGGTCGGGATGAGCGATCCCCTTTCCCCGAAGACCGGCCTTTCCGCCCTGCCGCGCGGGATCTGGGTGCTGGGTCTCGTGTCGATGGCGATGGACGTCTCGTCGGAGATGATCCACGCGCTGCTGCCGGTCTATCTGGTCGCCGTGCTCGGGGCCTCGACGCTGACGGTCGGGTTCATCGAGGGCATCGCCGAGGCGACCGCCTCGATGGTCAAGATCGTCTCGGGCACGCTCTCCGACCGGCTGGGGACGCGCAAGTGGCTCGCCGTTCTCGGCTACGGGCTGGCGGCGCTCACCAAACCGGTCTTCCCGCTCGCCCCCTCGGTCGCCTGGGTGACGGCGGCGCGTTTCGTCGACCGCATCGGCAAGGGCGTCCGCGGGGCGCCGCGCGACGCGCTCGCCGCCGACATCGCGCCTCCCGACATGCGCGGCGCCGCCTTCGGGCTCCGGCAATCGCTCGACACGGTCGGCGCCTTCCTCGGGCCGTTCCTCGCCGTCGTCCTGATGTGGGCGTCGGGCGGATCCTACGTCCTGGTCTTCTGGGTGGCGGTGGTGCCGGCCTTCGTGGCGGTGGCGCTGCTGGTGTTCGGCGTCGAGGATGCGGCGCGGCCGGCGAACGACGACGATCCCGACGATCCGGCGAACGGTCGGACGCCGCTCGGCGGCGCCTTCTGGGGCGTGGTGGCGGTCGCGGCGATCTTCGGACTGTCGCGCTTCTCGGAAGCCTTCCTGGTGTTGAAGGCGTCGGCGGTCGGCCTGCCGGCGACGCTGGTACCGCTGGTACTGGTGGTGATGAACGTCGTCTATGCGATCGCCGCCTATCCGGCCGGGGCGCTCTCCGACAAGGCCGGGCGGACGGCGCCGCTGCTCGTCGGACTGGCGGTGCTGATCGCCGGCGACATGGCGCTCGCCTTCGCCGACGGTCTCGTCCCGGCAGCCATCGGCGTCGCCGCCTGGGGGCTGCACATGGGGCTGACGCAGGGGGTGATCACCGCCCTCGTCGCCGACGCCGCGCCGGCGTCGCGTCGCGGCACCGCGTTCGGCATCTTCAACTTCGTCACCGGCGTCGCCGCGCTCGTCGCCAGCCTCCTCGCCGGCGGGCTGTGGGACGCGTTCGGGGCGCAGGCGACCTTCCTCGCCGGGGCCGGCTTCGCCGTCGTGACCGCGCTCGGTGTCGCGATCCTGCGCCGGGTGCGCGCCAACGGCCGCAAGGCACAGGGCGCAGCGGCGAAATAGCGCGAAAATCCGCGAGAATTTTACGACAGCATTGTTGACCTTTCTCGCAGTCGGGCCTAGCCTGCGCCACCCTCGAAATCGGCAGGTGAGCATCATGTCCGCGGTCGACTGGTCCCATGTCTTCGCCACCCGTTCGGAGCGCATGCGCGCCTCCGAGATCCGTGAGCTCTTGAAGCTCCTCGACCAGCCCGACATCATCTCCTTCGCCGGCGGTATTCCCGATCCGGCGCTCTTCCCCGTCGACGCCATCCGCCGGGCCCAGGACGAGATCCTCGCCGACCCGGCGCTCGCCGCGCAGGCGCTGCAGTACTCGGTCTCCGAGGGCTATGCGCCGCTGCGCCGGTGGATCGTCGACTTCATGGGCAGGAACGGCGTTCCCTGCACCGCCGACCACGTGCTGATCACCTGCGGCTCGCAGCAGGGTCTCGACTTCCTCGGCAAGCTGTTCCTGTCGCCGGGCGACACGGCGCTGGTCGAAGCGCCGACCTATCTCGGCGCGCTGCAGGCCTTCAATTCCTACGAGCCGCGCTACGACCGGCTCATCCTCGACGGCGGCAACACCACGCCGGCGGCCTATGCGAGCGCGGCGGCGGCCAACGGCGGGCGGGTCAAGTTCGCCTATGTCGTGCCCGACTACGCCAACCCGACCGGCATCACCATGCCGGTGGAGAGCCGCGAGAAACTGCTCGATCTCGCCGAGGAACTGGAGGTTCCGGTGATCGAGGACAGCGCCTACCAGGCGCTGCGCTTCGACGGCGAACCGCTGCCGTCGATCCTGTCGCTCGACATCGCCCGCAACGGCGGCGACATCGAGAAGACCCGCACCATCTACTGCGGCACCTTCTCCAAAACGCTCGTTCCGGCGCTGCGCGTCGGCTGGATCGTCGCGGCGACGCCGCTGATCCAGAAGCTGGTGCTGATCAAGCAGGCGGGCGACCTGCATTCCTCGACGCTCAACCAGATG
>CALMYM010000212.1 GCA_937873675.1 uncultured Alphaproteobacteria bacterium
GACGTCCAGTCCGACACCGTCGCGCAGGGCTTCGGCTCGCTCGGCCTGATGACCTCGGTGCTGCTCACGCCGGACGGCAAAACCGTCGAGGCCGAAGCCGCCCACGGCACCGTGACCCGTCACTATCGCCAGCATCAGAAGGGCCAGGAGACCTCGACCAACTCGATCGCGTCGATCTTCGCCTGGACCCGTGGTCTCGCCCACCGCGCCAAGCTCGACGACAACGCCCAGCTGGCGAAGTTCGCCGACACCCTCGAGCGCGTCTGCGTCGAGACCGTCGAGGCCGGTTTCATGACCAAGGACCTGGCGCTCCTGGTCGGCGCCGAGCAGAAGTGGCTGTCGACCACCGGCTTCCTCGAGAAGGTCGCCGCCAACATGGAAGCCGAGATGGCCACCTGGGGCTGAGGCCCGGACGGTCGATCCGCGTTCCCGAGAACGAGACACCCCGGAGCCCGCTCCGGGGTGTCGTCGTTTCGGAGCCCACCCGCCTGTCGAAATGGCGGTGCACACCGTCGATCCTCCCCTTTCGCAGCCCTTGCCGGCTTCGTCGCCCTGGCACACTCTCGCCCGAGAAGAAGAACCAGCGGTTCGAGGGGACGGCCATGGGCGGGACGGGTGCGACGGCGGCGACGCCGCGGGTGGAGGCGTTTCGCCAGATCGTCATCTGGCCGCTGCAGCTGATGCCGACCGGTGACGACCGGGCCCCCTGGGAGCCGCTTCTCGCCGAGGACGGCGGCCGCCGCTGGTCCGAGCTCGACGACGACTTCCCCGCCGATCCGCGCAACTATCAGGAACGGCACTACCGCGAATTCGTCGCCTTCCTCCCCCATGTCCAGCGCTTCCTCTACGGCGAACGCGCCTCGCGCACCGGACGTACCACCTACGGCGACAGCCCGCTCCGCATCTTCCGCCGCACCGACGTCGCCGCCGCGCGCATCCACCGCCGCAGCTTCCCCGAGCCGCTGACGCTGACGGTCGTCCACGTCGACCTCTATTTCTTCTACGACGTCGACGTCGCCATCCTGGTGGTCGAGATCGAGGGCGGCGACCTGCCGCTCACCGAGATGCAGGACCTGGTCTATCGCTTCGGCCGCGCCTATCCCGCCGGCTGGGAGACCGACGGCGCCCCCACTAACTGCTTCCGCAAGATCGAATGGCTCGACGCCGCCGGCGCCGTCCTCGGCGTCTCCGACTACGAGGCGCGCGACAAGTTCATGGCCTCGGTCTGCCGCCACCAGACCACGGCGATCTCGGCGCATTGGGAATATCTGCTGGAGCCGATGGTGCCGAACCAGAGCGAGGCCCGCGGCCCGGCGCGCTACCGCCAGCTCGAGTTCCACCGCATGCCGATCATGGTGTGGCTCGCCCTCGACGATCCGCGCGCCCTCACCCGCGCCGATCACATGCGCCTCGCCTTCGCCGGCGCCCCCGGCGAGACCGACCGCACGCCCTATTCCGAGCCTTTCCTCGCCGATTTCGAAAAGCTCTACTGCTACGACCGCTTCCACGAACCGGCCCGCGGCGGCTGGGTCGACACCCGGCTGATGTGCTCCGGTCAGGCCTTCGTCGCCGTCGGCGAGGCGGGACGCGCCGTCTTCGACGATCCCGAACGCGGCTTCCTCGCCCAGTTCCGCCACCAGTTCTTCCTGACCGGGCTCATCGCCCATTTCCATCGGGCGGCGCTGTTGATGCTCTCCGATCGGCTGGTGGCGACCGTCAGCCGCCTCGATCCGTCGCGTAAGGAATCCGTCGGACGCTTCCGCCACGACATCCGCGCCACGCTCGAGATCTTCCTGCGCTTCACCCACCGCTACTATTTTTCGGAGATCTCCGATCAGGCGACGATCCGCGACGTCTTCCGCCTGTGGATGGGCCATCTCGGCACCGAGCGCCTCTATCAGGAGCTGCGCGAGGAGATCAACGACATGGCCTCGTATCTCGAGACCGACCTGCTGCGCCGTCAGGCCGTCACCATCCTGCAGCTCACCGTGGTGACGCTGTTCAGCCAGATCGGCATGCTGGCGACCGGTTTCCTCGGCATGAACCTGTTCGGCTGGGCCGATGCGCCGACCTCCGACAAGGTCTGGATCTTCCTCGCCGCGCTGGTCCCCTCGGCGCTGATCACCTTCTACACCGTCTTCAAGGCGCGTCGCCTCGCCGCCTTCCTCGACGCCCTCGCCGACGAACGCCAGAGCTGGAAAACCCGCTTCGCGGCACTCGGGCAGGTGTGGAAATCGGGGGGCTGAGCCGCACGGTTCGACGCCGTCGCTCGTGAGATCGCCGAACCGCGGCCGCCGGACGTGAGCTCCGGCGTCAGATCCAGTCGTCGGGCGTGTCGCGGGTTTCGTCGATCTCTTCGAGCGCGATGTCGCCGCGCGGCGTCACCGCTTCGCGCGCCACCCGCTCGCGCGCCACCGCGCGGATGTGAGCGGCGACGCTGCTCTTCTTCTGCATCAGGAAGTGGAGATCCTCGGCATCGAGCACCAGGAGCCGGCAATGGGTGAGCGCCACCACGTCGGCCGAGCGCCGCGCCTTCCTGAGCACCGCGATCTCGCCGAAGAACTGCCCCTCGCCGAGGCGCAGCCGATCGCGCGGCAGTTGGATTTCGACCGTGCCGGCGGCGATGAAATACATCGAGTGCGCCGGCTCTCCCGCCGCCGTCACGATGGTGCCGGCCTCCACCGTCTGGGCGCGCAGGAGCCGCATCACGTCGGCGATCTCCGAGGCCGAGAGCTCGGAGAACAGCGGCACCCGCGCCACCATCGACCAGGTGACGACGAAGTCGCGGCTGTGGATCTCGCGCGCGAAGGCGGTGGCGATGATACCGACCGGCAACGCGAACATGCAGAAGCCGAAGAGCATGACCACACCGGCGAGCACCCGCCCCCCGGGCGTCACCGGCACCATGTCGCCGTAGCCGACCGTCGTCAGCGTCGTCACCGCCCAGTACATGGCGAGCGGGATCGAGCCGAACTTCTCTGGCTGGATCTCGCCCTCGAGCCAGTGCATCAGCGACGCCGCGGTGACCACCAGACCGGCCATGATGACGCCGGAGGCGAAGAGCGCCCGCCGCTCCGAGGCGACGGCGTTGATCAGCGAACTCATGCCGGCCGAATAGCGCGCCAGCTTGAGGAAGCGCAGCAGGCGGAAGACCACCAACACGTTGACGTCGAAGACGCCGAAGGCGAAGCCGACCAGCGTCGGCGCCACCGCCATCAGATCGACCATCGCCCAGGGCGTGAAGACGTAGCGCAGCCGCGCCCCGATCCGCCCGTAACGCTTGAGCGGCACGTGCTCGTCGGAGATCCACACCCGCGCCAGGTATTCCAGGGCGAAGAGGACGACCGTGCCGATCTCCACCGCCAGGAAGAACCCGCCGTAGCTCTGCCGGTACCCCGGCACCGTCTCCATCACCACGGCGAAGACGTTGAGAACGATCAGGAAGACGATGGCGCGGTCGACGAAGAGCGCGGTGCCGTCGCCGAGCGGCGGCACTTCGAGAATCTCGAAGATCCGATGCTTCCACGCTCGATATCCCGACGGAGCCGGCATCGCCGCCCTTTCCTCCCGCTCCGGCGGCTCGATGGCGCTCAGGCGCCCGTGGTCTGCCGGATACGCTCGGCGATCGCTTCGATCGCCGCTTCCGCCTTGGTGCCGTCCGGACCGCCGCCCTGCGCCATGTCCGGCCGGCCGCCGCCGCCCTTGCCGCCCATCACCTCGGCGGCGACGCGCACCAGATCCACGGCGTTGTTGGCCGCCACCGCGTCCGGCGTCACGCCGACGACGATGCTCGCCGCCTTGCCGTCGTCGGAGCGACCGATCAGCACCACCACCCGGTTGGCGAAGCCGTTGCGCGCCTCGTCGACGAGGCCCTTGAGGTCCTTCGGCGCCACGCCGGAGACGATGCGCGGTACGAACTCGGTCGCCCCGATGGTGCGCACCGCCTCGGCCGGCGCACCGGAACCGCCGCCCATGGCGAGCTTCTTCCTGGCCTCGGTCAGCTCACGCTCGAGCTTGCGCCGCTCGTCGGCGATGGTCTCGACCCGACCGACCACGTCGGCCTGCTGGACCTTGAGGGATGCCGCGAGATCGCGCACCCGCTTGTCCTGTTCGACGAGGTGACGCCGCGCGCCCCGCGCCGTCAGCGCCTCGAGCCGGCGCACGCCGGCCGCGACCGCGCTCTCCATGACGACCGACACGAGACCGATGTCGCCGGTGCGCCGCACGTGGGTACCGCCACACAGTTCGACCGAGAAGGAGCGACCGGCGCGATTGCCGTCGCTCTGCCGGCCCATCGCCACGACCCGCACCTCGTCGCCGTACTTCTCGCCGAACAGGGCGCGCGCCCCCGATGCCTGGGCGTCGTCGAGGCTCATCAGCCGCGTCGTGACCTCGGCGTTCTGCAGCACCACGTCGTTGGCGATCTCTTCGACCCGCGCCAGCTCCTCCGCCGACATCGGCTTCGGGTGC
>CALMYM010000213.1 GCA_937873675.1 uncultured Alphaproteobacteria bacterium
TGAATCACGGCAACCCGCGCGCCGGAATCCCTCTCGGCTTCGAGCGATTGCCCTGGGTGGCGACGATCGCTCCACCGAGCCGATCGTCGCCGCATCTCATTCGCCGCGGCTCTGCGCCTCGAGCAGGTCGGCGAAACGGGACGCGAACGTGTGGACGTCACCGGGCCAGCGTGCCGAAAGATAGTTGCCGTCTTCCACCACGAAAGCCGGGCGCGGGTCCTCGGCCGTGTCGCGCCACAGCCCCGACGTCTTGCGCAGGAACGACGGCGCCCCCGGCGGCACGTCGCGATAGTCCTCCGGCTTCTCGAGCGCCCGCGTCACCTCCTGCTCGACCGACATGTACCCCGCCGGCTGGCCCGGTTCTTCCGGATAGGTGCGGTAGTAGTCGGGATCCCAGAAGCGGCCGATGTGGGCGAGGAGGCTGGCGGTGCGCTCCTGCTTCCAGGTGAGCGACGTCGTGCGGCGGCCGTGCAGCACCGAGAGCCCGTCGGCCCGCCGGCTGCGCGCCGCCAGCAGGACACCGTGGCAGACCGCCGCCACCGGCTTGTCGGCGGCGAAGAACGAGGCGACCAGCCGCTGCAGCACCGGGCTCTCGAGATAGCTGCGCATGCCCCGCGCCCTGTGCCCGCCGCCGAGATAGAGCCCGTCGAACTCCTCGACGTAGAGATCGGCCCAGCGCGTCGGGGCGCGATAGGCCGGATCGCCGATCATCTCGAGATGAGCGCGCCGCGCGTCGCGGTTGGCCCGGAGCAGCAGGCCGAGGAGTTTCATCCGCCCGATGAACGGCAACTCGCTCCACGGATCGAGGCCGCGACCGTGGACCATGACCGGATCGGCCTTCGCCGGTCGCCCGCCCGGTGTGGCGAAGACCACCTCGTGACCGCGTGAGGAGAGGATCTTCCAGCCGATCGCGACCTCGGACGGGTCGAAATCGAGAGCAGGCAGCGGAACGACGACGCGAGCCATGCGGAAGATCTCCGGCGGTGTCCTTCGGGTGGTAGGGCCGGATCGCCGCCTTGGCAAGGCGTCCGGCGGCCGAGGCGGGGCCCGCCCCAGATTCGCCGGGATCGGCGACGATTTTCGCGCTCACCCGGCGCCGGTCGTCCCGCCGGGCCAGAGCCTCGTGGGAGAGCCCCTTGTCCCATCGCCTCGCCGTGCCCTCCGCCGCCCTCGCCCTGCTCCTGGCGGCGTCCACCGTCGCCGACGCCGCTTCGGCCGAGGCCCTGCCGACGAAGCCGCAGACCCTGCTGCGCTACTCGGTGACGCTGGCCGGCCTGCCGGTGGCCCGTGCCCAGATGACCCTGACGGCGAACGCCGATCACTACACCTCGCAGGTCACCTGGAGCACCTCCGGTCTCGTCGACATCTTCGCCGGCGCCCGCGGCGACGCCACCGCCTCGGGACAACTCGGACACGGCCGTCCCCTGCCGGCGACCTACACGCTCGCCTCGGGCGAGGGTCGCAAGGCGGTCAAGGTCATGCTCGCCATGGCCGGCGGCGCCGTGAAGGCCGCCGAAGCCCAGCCGCCGTCGCGCCAGACCCCCGACCTCGTGCCGCTGCAGCCGCGTCACCGCGTCGACGTGCTCGATCCGGTCAGCGCCGTCCTGATGCCGGCCGAGGCCGGCTCCACCGACGCCGGCAAGGTCTGCGACCGCACCCTGCCGATCTTCGACGGCTGGACCCGCTACGACATCCGCCTCTCGCCCAAGGCGACGCTCCCCGTCAAGCGCCTCGGCGTGACCGGACCGGTCGTCGTCTGCGCCGCCCGCTACGTGCCCGTCGCCGGCCACCGCTCTCAGCACAAGACCACCCGCTTCATGGAAGCCAACGAGGACCTGTCGGTGATGTTCGGCCACCTCGAGAAGGCCGACGTCTGGGTGCCGCTGAAAGTGTCGGTGCGCACGCTGGTCGGCACCGCCGAGGTCGAGGTCGACCGGATCGCCGACATCGGCGCCGAAAAGGCCACCGCCGGCCGCTGAGACCGCCGGCGCGCCACCCGGATCGTCCCATCGCGGCACGCGAAGGTGAACGCGGGCACGGCTCCCGCGGTATCGTCGTACCGCCGGCTGCACAGATCTCGAGGCTCGGCGCTCCCGCACCCCGACATCTCGAGGGAACGAAACGGCAATCTCACGGGGTCGGTGATTCGTCGCCACTCCGTTCTCGCTTCGCTCGATGTGTGAACACCGCGCCGCCGGACCCCGCTCCGCTGCCCGTCACGGCGCCGTCGCCGGGGGAAGCGGATCTCGTCCCACCCACCGTTCCGTTTCGAAACGATTCGGTTGACGCTCGGGCGGGTTCGGCGCCGTGGCGCCCCGTCGCCGATCCGACATCTCGTGTCCGATGGCCGTCGACCCCCACGATCTAGAGAGAACGGCGAAAGAACATCTGAATCACCAGTGATTCGTCGCCGCTTCGTTCCCGCTTCGCTCCGAGAATGAACGCAGCTTGCCGAAGGATGTCGCCGGGCCTTCGCGGCACGCGCGTGGAGCCTCGCTCCGACCCCGTCCCGTTTCGGCGCGTATTCCTTACCGCCCACGACGGCGACGACCTTCACCTCCCGTCCGACCGTCTCCAGATCTACCGGCGGCACCCGAGGTCGCCACACGATCTCGAGAGAACGAACCCTGAATTCGTCGCGATCGGCGATTCGTCGCCGATCCGTTCACCTCCCCTTCGCTTCATTGATGCGTCGGGCGGAGTACTGCCTCAGGTTGCAGACGAAGCCGGCGCCCGTCCATGCCCCGTTTCGGCACGGAACCCTTGCCGCCACCGACGTCGCGGGCGACGCAAGAGCCCGTGCGGATTCGAGATTTCGTGGTCACCCCCGGTTCGACCACCGCATCTCGTCCGTGAACGGAAGCGGAATCCGCAGCGATCAGCGATTCGGACGCGGTTCGTTCGAGACTCGTTCCGGTTGCCGGGCGAACACCAAGATCGGAGCGGACGACGGCACCTCGCGGCTTCACGATTTCGAAAGATCGCGCTTTCGCCACGACCCTGTGCTAGAGGTCGGCCCGTTCCGTCCGAAGCCGCCCGGACTCCGCCAGGCTCGATCGTTTGCCGACCCGAGACACCGCTCGCCCTTCCGCCGCCGCGTCGCTGCCCGTCCTGCCGCCGTCCATCCGGGCGCGGACGGTGACCGCCGTGCTCGGGCCGACCAACACCGGCAAGACCCACCTCGCCATCGAGCGCATGCTGGCCCAGCCCTCGGGCCTCATCGGCCTGCCGCTGCGCCTCCTCGCCCGCGAGGTCTACGGCCGCATCGCCGAGCGGGCCGGCAAGTCCGCCGTCGCGCTGATCACCGGCGAAGAGAAGATCATTCCCGACGACCCGCACTACTGGGTGTCGACCGTCGAAGCCATGCCGCGGCGCACCGACGTCGACTTCGTCGCCATCGACGAGGTCCAGCTCGCCGGCGACCTCGAGCGTGGCCACATCTTCACCGATCGCATCCTCAACCTGCGCGGCCGCCACGAGACGTTGCTGCTCGGGGCGCTGACGGCGCGCGACCTGCTCGAGAAGCTGTTGCCGGGCATCAACGTCGTCACCCGCCCGCGCATGTCGCAACTCACCTATGCGGGATCGAAGAAGCTGCTCAGGCTTCCGCCCCGCACCGCCGTGGTCGCCTTCTCGGGCGAGGAGGTCTACGGCATCGCCGAACTGATCCGCCGCCAGCGCGGCGGCGCCGCAGTGGTGCTCGGCGCGCTCAGCCCCCGCACCCGCAACGCCCAGGTCGAGCTCTTCCAGTCCGGCGACGTCGACATCCTGGTCGCCACCGACGCGGTCGGCATGGGCCTCAACCTCGACGTCGACCACGTCGCCTTCGCCGGCAGCCGCAAATTCGACGGCTATCAGTACCGCAATCTCAACGCCGCCGAACTCGGCCAGATCGCCGGCCGCGCCGGCCGCCACATGCGCGACGGCACCTTCGGCGTCACCGGTCGGGTCGACCCCTTCGCCGACGAATTGGTGGAACAGCTGGAAACCCACCGGTTCCAGCCGCTCTCCCGTCTGCAGTGGCGCAACCCGGCGCTCGATTTCTCGTCTCTCGCCGCCCTGCGCCGCACCCTCGACGAGCCGCCGCGCGAAGAAGGCCTCACCCGCGCGCCGCAGGCCGACGACCAGAACGCCCTCGAGCTCGCCGCTCGTGACGAGGACATCGCCCGCCTCGCCCATGGCGCCGAGCGGGTGGCGTTGCTGTGGGACGTCGCCCAGGTCCCCGACTATCGCAAGATCGCCCCGGCCAATCACGCCGATCTCGTCGCCACCCTCTTCCGCTTCCTCGTCGAAAAGGGCACCATCCCCGACGACTGGATCGCCAAGCGGGTGGCGGAGGCGGATCGGACCGACGGCGACATCGACACTTTGTCGGCCCGTATCGCCCACGTCCGCACATGGACCTTCGTCGCCAATCGACCCGACTGGTTGACGGACCCCGTCCATTGGCGCGACAAGACACGCGCGATCGAGGATCGTCTGTCCGACGCGCTGCACGAGAGTCTGACACGGCGGTTCGTGGATCGGCGGACATCCGTCCTGATGAGACGTCTGAGAGAGAACGCGATGATCGAAGCGGAGATCACCACCGGCGGCGACGTCAACGTCGAGGGACACCGGATCGGCCACCTGGCGGGCTTCCGCTTCGTCGCCGACGCCACCGGCGAAGGCGAGGACGCCAAGGCGGTGCGCAACGCCGCCGCCAAGGCGCTGGCCGGCGAGATCGAGGCACGGGCCGACCGGCTCTCCCGCGCCGGCGACGGCGACATCGTGCTCGCCGCCGACGGTTCGTTGCGCTGGCTCGGCGAAGTCGTCGCCAAGCTCGGCCCCGGTCAGGACACCCTGCGCCCCGCCGTCCTCGTCATCGCCGACGAGCAGCTGACCGGTCCGGCGCGCGACAAGGTCCAGGCCCGGCTCGATCTGTGGATCGCCGCCCAGATCGCCAATCTGTTGAAGCCGCTGGTCGACCTGCGCGACGCCGCCGACATCGAAGGCATCGGCAAGGGCGTCGCCTTCCAGCTGGTCGAAGCCCTCGGTGTGCTCGAGCGCTCGCAGATCGCCGAGGAGGTCAAGGCCCTCGACCAGACGATGCGCGCCTCGTTACGCAAGTACGGCGTCCGCTTCGGCGCCTATCACGTCTTCGTGCCGGCGCTCCTCAAGCCCGCGCCGTCGGCGTTGATCGCCCGCCTGTGGTCGCTCGGCCATGCCGACGTCGACACCCACATGGCCGGCGAACTCAACCATCTCTCGGCCTCCGGCCGCACCTCGATCCATGTCGACAAGCAGATCCCCAAGCAGCTGTGGCGCATCGCCGGCTTCCGGGTCTGCGGCGAACGCGCCGTGCGCATCGACATCCTCGAGCGCCTCGCCGACATCATCCGCCCGCTGATCGCCTGGAAGCCGCTCGACCCGAGCGTCACACCGCCCGAAGGCGCGGTGCCCGGCGGTGGCGCCTTCACCGTCACCGTGGCGATGACCTCGCTGCTCGGCTGCTCGGGTGAGGATTTCGCCTCGGTGCTGAAGTCGCTCGGCTACCGTTCCGAGAAGCGCAAGGTGCCGAAGCCGGCACCCCGCCTCGTCCACCCGGCCGTGACCGTCACCGCCGAAGAGGCCGCCGCCGCTCCGGCGCCCGAGGCCGCGCCTGCCGAGGCGGCTGCGGCCGAGACGCCGGCGGAAGCCGTGGCCGAGGCCGCGGTCGAGGTCGTCGTGCCGAGTGAAACGGTGCCGGCGGCCGAACCGGCGGTCGAAACCGCACCGGTGACCGAAGACGCGTCCGCCGCCGAAGCCGTTCCGGCCGAAGCGCCCGAGCCGGCGCCGGCCGCCGAGGCCGCCCCGGCCGAGGAAGCCGCACCCGCCGCCGAGGTCGCCCCGGCCGAAGCCGCGGCCGATCTCGAAGCCCCGGCCGCGGCGGCTGCCGAGACCGGCGAACCGGACACGATCGAAATCGAGATCTGGCGGCCCGGCCGCTTCGATCGCGGCCACCACGGCCACCGTGGTCACCACGGCCATCGCGGCGAACGCCGTGAAGGTGGTGAACGCGGCGAACGCCGTGAAGGTGGTGAACGCGGCGAACGCCGTGAAGGCGGTGAGCGCGGTGACCGCCGCGATCGCGGCGACAACGCCGCCGCCCGCCGAGCCCGTGACGCCGCCGTGCCCGGACGCGGCGAGGGTGGTCGCCCGCCGCGCAGTGGCGAAGGTCCGCGCGGTCGCGACGACCGCCGCTTCTCCGATCGCGGCCCGCGCCGCGACGAAGGTCGCGACCGTCCCCGCTTCGAGGATCGCGGCAAGCGCCCGGAGAAGCCGATCGACCCGAATTCGCCCTTCGCCGCCCTGCTGGCGCTCAAGGCCGAGCTCGAATCGAAGGGCAAGGGCGACAAGTCGGAGTGAGACCCGCCGTCCGCGGCTCGAAAGGCGCAGCATGGACGCCGATCGCCAACGCCTCGATCGCTGGCTCTGGCACGCTCGCGTGGTCAAGACCCGCGAGCTCGCCAAGGCGCTGATCGAGGGTGGCCACGTCCGTGTCGACCGCGAACGCGAGACCAAGGCCGGCGCCGCGGTGAAACGTGGCCAGACCCTGACCGTCACCCTGCCGTCCCGCATCCTGGTGCTGAAGATCGTCGACTTCGTCGAACGCCGCGGCTCGGCCGAAGTCGCCTCCCGCCTCTACGAGGATCTCAGCCCACCGCGTCCGCCGCGTGAGCCGCGCCCAGAAACGATCGCCCTCGCCACCCGCGACGCCGGCTCCGGCCGCCCGACCAAACGCGAGCGCCGCGTCCTCGATCGGCTGGTCGCCGAACCCGGCGATTTCTTCGACGAGACGTAGAGCTTTTTGTCGCACCGCGGCCAAAGCAGCGGATCCGCAATCGACCGACCCGCCTCCCCGCTTGCGCAATTTCGCGCTCTCGGCTAACCGGAACGCCGAGTGTGTGCCGCGCGCCCAACGCCCACCCGGGCGCCGGTGATCGACGTCCGGGGCGAAAGCCGAGAGGATAGCGACATGACCTACGTGGTCACCGACAACTGCATCAAGTGCAAGTACACCGACTGCGTCGAGGTCTGCCCGGTCGACTGCTTCTACGAGGGCGAGAACATGCTGGTCATCCACCCGGATGAATGCATCGATTGCGGCGTCTGCGAACCGGAATGCCCCGCCGATGCGATCAAGCCCGACACCGAGAGCGGCCTCGAGGATTGGCTGAAGCTCAACACCGAATATGCCACCAAGTGGCCGAACCTCACCTCCAAGCGCGACCACGCCCCGGATGCCAAGGATTTCGACGGGATGTCCGGCAAGCTCGCCAAGTTCTTCTCGCCGGAGCCCGGTCAGGGCGACTGACGTGAGAACCAGCCCGGTCAGGGCGACTGACGTGAGAACCGGCCCGGTCGGGGCGACCGACCCGAGAACCGGCCCGGTCGGGGAGATCGATCCCGGGTCGCGCGAACCGGGATCGAGACGGCGCTTCGCCGGGATGTCTCGCGATCACGAATGCGAGCGGCGCCTCCTCGGGCGCCGTCTCCGTTTCGCGCCGAACGACGGCGTCCGAACGCCCACATTTTCACCATTGCCACGATTTGTCGCGAAAGAGTCGCGAGATCGCCACGAAGCGGCGGCCCTCGACGCTTCCGCAGACCCGTATTTTGTGGTATGCATTTCTCCGCAGTCGAATTTCCCACCGACTCTCCCAAGCGGAGTTTCCTGATGACCGGTCTGCTCGTCGCAGCTTCTCGGTGTGTGTCGAACCTCCCGTCGACCGACCCCGAGATGAAGCAAACTCTTGCGACGCATCCGGAGCAGCGGTGGGAGAGGCCCTTCCGGACCGACTGAACATGTAACCGAGCACGCGTTCGCCGCCCCGGCTCGACCGGGGCGTACGAGCGTGCCTGTCGCCGTGCCCACCTTCGTGCGGAAGGCGGGAAAGCGACCCACTTTCGAGGCCCTTTCGGGGGCCGGTCGAACAGGAGTATCGGGCGTATGGCCACCACCCCCATCAAGAAGACGTCCCAGACCCGCCATGGCTTCAAGGCGGGCGAGCACATCGTCTACCCGGCCCACGGCGTCGGCCAGATCACCGGTATCGAAGACCAGGAGATCGCCGGCTACAAGCTCGAGCTCTTCGTCATCTCCTTCGAAAAGGACAAGATGACGCTGCGGGTGCCCGTCTCCAAGATCGCCACCGTCGGCATGCGCAAGCTCGCCGAGACCTCCGTCGTCAAGAAGGCGCTGGAGACGGTGAAGGGTCGTGCCCGCATCAAGCGCACCATGTGGTCGCGCCGGGCCCAGGAATACGAAGCCAAGATCAACTCCGGCGACCTCATCTCCATCGCCGAGGTGGTCCGCGACCTCTATCGCGCCGACAGCCAGCCCGAGCAGTCCTACTCCGAGCGTCAGCTCTACGAGGCGGCTCTCGACCGCATGGCGCGTGAAGTCGCCGCCGTCGATCACGTTTCCGAGACCGAGGCGATCCGTCAGATCGAACAGAACCTGATGAAGAACCCGCGCCGCAACGCCAAGGCCGGCGAGGCCGAGGCCGAAACCGCGAGCGACGCCGACTACGCCGACGACGAGCGCGAAGAGGCCGCCTGAGGCGGAATTCGGCGGTTTCCCGCCCGTCGTGACGTCCGAGACCGGGGGGCCGGGAGCGACCCGGGCCCCGATGCGTTCAGGGGGCGACCCCCGCTCCCCCCCTCGCCGCCACGGACCCGCCACGGTCGCCCGCGACGTTTCGCACATGAGAACAGTTCTCGAGCGGTCTCGACCGCACCCGGAATTTCCTCTAAGACCGTTGATCAGGATTTTCACGTAATCCGATCCATCCCGACGGCGGTTTCATCATCCGCCGCCGATCCGAGCGCCGACGGCCTTGAACCGTCGGAAGGAGGCCGAAGATGACGCATCCGACGAGCGACCACCGCCGTCTGGTTCAAGCCGCCATGGCGGCTCCCTATCTCGAACGCGACGAAGAGCGTGAGCTGGCCGTGCGCTGGCACGACGGCGGCGACGAAGTGGCGTTGCATCGCCTGACCTCGGCGCACATGCGGCTGGTCATCGCCATGGCCGCCCGCTTCCGCCGCTACGGCCTCCCCCAGGCCGACCTCATCCAGGAAGGCCACGTCGGCCTCCTCGAGGCGGCCCGGCGCTTCGAACCGGAGCGCGAGGTGCGCTTCTCGACCTACGCTTCGTGGTGGATCCGCGCCGCCATCCAGGACTACGTCCTGCGCAACTGGTCGATCGTCCGCGGCGGCACCTCCTCGGCGCAGAAGGCGTTGTTCTTCAACCTGCGCCGCCTGCGCGCCGTACTCGCTCGCGAACTCGACGGCGCCGCCGAGCCCGAGATCTTCTCGGCCATCGCCGACCGCCTCGGCGTCTCGATCCGCGACGTCGAAGCGATGAGCGCCCGTCTTTCCGGCCCCGACGCCTCCCTCAACGCCCCCATGGTCGAGGGTGAGGACGGCATCGAGCGTCAGGACCTGCTGATGTCGGACGATCCGATCGCCGACGAGACGGTGGGCGACCACATCGACGGCGAACGCCGCCTCGCCTGGCTGCGCGAGGCGCTCGGCGTGCTCAACGAGCGTGAACTGAAGATCGTCGAGGAACGGCGTCTCACCGAGAACGGCGAGACCCTGGAGGCACTCGGCGCCCGTCTCGGCATCTCCAAGGAACGCGTCCGCCAGATCGAGGCCCGCGCCCTGGAGAAGCTGCAGGCCGCGCTCCTCGCCCGCCAGCCCGACCGCGCCGTCTTCGTCTGAGCGTCACGGCGCCCTCACCACCGACCGCGTAGCGCGCGGAGAGTTCCGACCCGATCGGACCTCTCCGCGCCTCGGCGCGTTCGCGCGTCGGGGATCGGGGGCGTGCCCCTCACGACGATGGGACGTTTCAGGAGATCGGCACGCCTCGCCCGACCTCAGTTGTCGGTGACGATCTTCACCAGACGGCCGGCGTCCGGCATCTCGCCGGCGCCGAGGCCGTTGAGGATGCGGAAGAGATCGGCCTTGCGGTCGGTGCCCGACATCTGCTCGGTCAGCCGCTCGAGCGTGTCGCCCGGCTTGACCCGCACGATGCGGATGCGGAGCGGGCGCAGCCGCGTCGATTCCTCCGCCGTCAGGCGGCGGAAACTCGCCATCGTGTCGGCGAGCGCGGTGTCGAGCAGCGCCCCCTCCTCCTGCGCGGCGAAGATGAAGCGGAACACCGTCCGCGCCTTGCGCACCACGCCGATGCGGAAGGTCCACCCGTCGGCACGCGCCGTCGCGGTGGCCGCCGGCAGGTCGCCGATCGTCGTCGAGGCGATCGAGTCGCCGACGAGGCCGTTGATCCAACCCGAAGCGAGATAGGACGTCAGCGAGACGTCCGGAGCGAGCGACACGCCGTCGAAGCGCATCGCCATGCCCTGCGCATCGGTCGCCAGCACCGCCTTGGTGGTGTTCTCCAGCGTGTAGCCGACCGGCACGGTGAACTGGATGCCGAGCGCCTTGTGCAGGAACGACCGGCCGCGCACGAAGCCTTCGGACGGATCGTCGCCGAAGACCATGCCGTCGAGGCCCTTCAGATACTGCTCGCGCTCCTGCTCGCCGATGCCCGGCGCCCCGATCTCGCGCGCCGAGCGCACCGCGAAGGAGATGCGCTCCGGCGTCGAGGGGTGGGAGGACAGGAAGTCCGGGTTCTTCGACGCTCCACCGCGCGACGAGCGGAACTCGGCGTAGCGCGCCATCGACGAGAGGAACCGCGACGCCGCGAAGGGATCGAACCCGGCCCGCGCCAGCGTGCGCACGCCGATGCCGTCGGCCTCGAGCTCCTGCACCTGGGAGAACCGCGCCAGCGACAGCTGCGTCGAGGCGAGCGCCAGACGCTGGGCGTCCTGGTCCTGCATGACGTTCGCCATCTTGGTGACTTCCGAGGCGACCTCGGCCCGCCGCGCCCGGGCGACGGCATGACGCGCCGTGACGTGCGCCATCTCGTGGGCGATCACCGCCGCCACTTCCGAGGTGTCGTCGGCCAGCCCGATGAGGCCGCGGGTGACGTAGAGATTGCCGCTCGGCAGCGCGAAGGCGTTCACCGCCGGCGAATTGAGGATGGTGATGCGGTAGCTCTGCGAGGGATCGTCCGAGGCCGCGACGATGCGCCCGACGGCGCGCGCCACCGCCTGCGCCGCGGCCGGATCGTCGTAGACGCCGCCGTAGCTGGCGACGATGCGGTCGTGTTCGGGATCGAGACCTGGGTTGGCGGCCACCGCCAGCACGTTCGACGTCGAACCGGTCTGCGAGATCAACGGATCGGTGGTTCCGAACCCGCCGATCGAGGAGCAGCCCGAGAGCGCCGCGATCATCGAGGCGAGAAGCGCCGTCGCCGCGAGGCGCTTCGCCCCGCCGCGGACCACCACCCTTCGCTCGCTCGTCGAACGCTCCACCGCTACCTTCTCACCCGTTCGATGGCCTCGGGCACCTCGACGGCGATCCGAGGTCCGCCGCGATGTGTGACCACCCCGCGGACCCTGACCGTCCAGCCCCGCGCCGCGATCGCGTCGAAACCGGCGGCCCGGAAACCTTCGAGGTCCTTATCGTCCATGACCACGGCGAAGTCACGTCGGAAGTCCTCGCCGAAATTCAACCAGATGTGACCGCCGGATCGTCCGATCGATCGCACACGTCCTTCGACCACCGCCCACCGGCCGACCCGAGAGAGGAGATCTCCCGCCTCCGCCGGCATCACCGCGAAGCTCGCCGTCGCCCACAGCCCGCGTCGAGCGGTGATCGCCGCCCGTTCCGCGGCCAGGAGCACCGCCGCGCAGTCACGGACCGCCCGCGACGGCATCACCCTGAGATGACCGGCCGCCACCAGCTCCGCTTCGATCCACTGCCCTCTCTCGGTGTCGTAAAGATGACCGAGCAGCCGCCCGTGACGATCGGTCCCGGTTTCGGTGAGGGCGATCTCTCGTCCCTCGACCCGATCGGCGAGCGCGGCGCGCGCCGCCGCGTCGACCTCCGCCGCTTCGCCGAGCGCCCGATCGCCGCCGACGAGCGGCGCCCGCGGCGCCTCCACACCGGCGAGACGCACCCGACGCCCGTCGGTGAGCACGATCTCGTCGCCGCGCACCACCCGTTCCGCCCACACCGGCTCGCCCTCCGGCGAAGCACAAGTGGGCTCCGCGGCCACCTCGATCGGCGCGATCGAGGCCACCGCGACGAGCAGTGCCGCGAGCCGGCGACCGCCACGATGCGGCCCGCCCCGCGTCTCCCGTTCCTCGGCGCCGTCGTCGATCAATCGCCGACCTCCCCCGACCTTCCTGCTGCACGTCGCGCCGAAACATGCTATGCGACCGGCGTCCGACGGTCCCGGCCGGCTCGCCCGCCCGACCATCGCCGCCTCACCCGAGGCCCGGCCGTCCCGGTAGCTCAGCAGGATAGAGCAACGGTTTCCTAAACCGTAGGTCAGGGGTTCGAATCCCTTCCGGGACACCATTTTCCGCGCCGCTCTCCGATCCCACCCGTCACGGCGCCGGCCGGCGCCGGCACCAGGGATCGTTGCGCGCCTCGAGACAGTGCCGCCGCTCGAGCAGCGCCTCGGTGTCGGTGAGCCAGCGGCGGATGTCCGGATCGGTGAGCGAGAACCACACCACCCGCCGGAAACAACCGACGCTCGCCGACACCCGCCGCCCGAACCGCGGCAGCGCGCGCGCTCCGAGCGCCGAGACACCGATCAGCCGCACCTCGTACCGTGGTTTGCCCGTGCCCGGCGTCTTCACCGTCAGATGGGCGAGGACGGGGGCCCCGGAATCGCCCTGGCAATAGGCCAGACGCGGCGGCACCGGGATGTCCTGCAATTCGTGATCGAAGACCATCCCGACGTCCCCGGAGACCACCGCGCCCCCCGATCCGGCGATCCCCCGCACCTTGACCAGCGGGATGAAGCTCAGCCGGTCGGTGAGCTTGCGGGTGTCGCGATCACGGTCGAAGCCGATCACCGCGGCGGCGCGGTGCCAATCGCGCAACACGTGCTCCTCCGCCAGCCGCAAGCGGCCGGACCCACCGGGAAAATCCTCGGCGAGAAGGAGGAGCCCGAGGTCGCGATGGCGATGGACGTCCCGAACCGTCGCCCGCCGACGCGCCTCCGGCAGTCGCGACGATCCGGAACGCCCGCCGGACGCCTGCGGATGGATCGTCCACTCCCGCACCCGGGCCACCTGATGCGGCCCGCCGCGACGCGGTTGCCGCGATGCCTCGATCGACTTCGCGCCGGCGAGGCAGTGACCGGCGGTCACCACGAAGCGTCGGTCGATCAGCGCCCCCATACAGATCCCCGGGGGACCGGAGGGCCGAGTGATCCGCAGCCGCACGATGTCGGAGCGGATGTCGATCGCCATCTTGTCGTAGACGAGATCGGCGTCGATGCCGTCGAGAGAGGCGAGACGCGGGCCGGCCACCGGCCCCATCACGGCCCCCGTCGCCCCCGGCGGCGACACCGCCGCCACGGCCGGGCCGAAGAAGAAGCTCGAAACGATCACCGCGACCGCACCCGGACGCCACCACGCCGCCATCGCGGTCTCCTCGGAACCCTCGGACGAATCATACCACTGCTCGTCCCGATCCACCGCCGCCGTCTCGGACACTGCCCGCCCGACCCTGACCCAGGGTCACATCCCAAGGGGATTCTGCGGAGTACGAAAATCACGATCGCTGGTATATGTTATCGACGCGGCGGGTGTTCGTCGCGATCCGGACATCGCCGTATGCGTCTGACCAGTTACACCAATTACGCCCTGCGCACCCTGATGTACGCCGCCCTGGCGCACCCCCGTCTGGTGCGCGTCCAGGACGTCGCCGACGCCTACGGCATCTCGCGGACGCATCTGGTGAAATGCGTCCACCATCTCGGCATGTGGGGCTATCTGATCAATCAGCGCGGTCGCAACGGCGGTTTCCGCCTCGCTCGTGAGCCCGAGGAGATCAGCGTCGCCGAGATCGTCCGCCGCACCGAGGAAGGCTTCGGCTCGCCGTCCTGCGGCGATGCGGACACCTCCGTGCTGAGGCTGGTGGATGCCGTGCAGCGCGCCCAGGCGGCCTTCCTCGCGGTGCTGGAGCGCTACACCATCGCCGACATGACCGAAAATGCCGACGCCCTACGCCCGATCCTCGGCTTCGACATCGGCCACGCGGCCTGAGCGACGCCGAACCATCCGTCTCACGGTCTTCGAAGTGGATCCGACGAAGCGGGTCGCTCTGCGAAATCTGCGACCCGCGATGTCCGCCCCGTCCCTCAGGCGAGGACCGGATCCGGCTGCGGCGAGCCCGCGCCGGGCGCCAGATCGCCGATCGACGTGTCGCGCAGCACCGCCGAGAAGGCGTCGTGCGCCTCTTCGCAGGCCGCTCTGAGCCGACAGATCGCCGCGATCCGGCAGTCGCCGTCGGCCTTGAGCCGACAGGGGAAGAGATCGTCCTCGTCCTCGAACAGGCGCACCACCTCGAGCAGAGTGATCCCCCGCGCCGGCCGTCCCAGCAGATAGCCGCCGCCGCGGCCGCGCATGCCCTTGAGGTAGCCGGCCCGCATCAGCCGATGACAGGCCTTCACCACCAGCGCCTCGGTCAGACCCAGCGACTGCGCCATGCCGACCATCGTCACCGGTTCGTTTCCCGCTTCCGCGCAGGACAACAGGATACGAAGGGCTCCATGGGTGCAGGCGTTGAGTTGCATGAGAGATCTTTCCGGCGCGGTCGCCGTGGTGATCGAGAGCGCGCACGCGCACGCTCTTCGACGCCGGGAACGGGGTCGCTCTTTCCTTCTACCGCCCGGGCGCCGCTGCCGACAAGCTCGGGAGGTTGCGCATCCGGAGCCGCCGGCACGGACCCGGCCGGATCACGGCCCCGTTCGGCCCTCCACCGCCATTCGACGCTTCAGGAAGCGAACGAACCGCGTCGCCTCCGCCGAAGCGGGACCGGCGGGCAGGACGCAGCCCATGATGACCTACAAGGTCGGCACGCAACCCCGGTGGCACACTCCCCCCGCGCCCCGTCCGTTTAGAACCGGAAA
>CALMYM010000214.1 GCA_937873675.1 uncultured Alphaproteobacteria bacterium
GACGACGTCGACATGGGTCCGGTGATCGACCTCGCAGCGGCCGAGGAGGTCGAGCGCCGCGTCGCCGCGACGATCGCCGGGGGCGCGAAGTGTCTCGCCGGCGGCCGCCGCGACGGCACGCTCTTCGCCCCGACGGTGCTCGCCGACGTCGCCGTCGACGCCCCCGTCGTCGCCGACGAGACCTTCGGTCCGGTGATCGCCATCCGCACCTTCCGCGATCCGGCGGAGGCCATCGCCGAGGTCAACGCCTCGAGCTGGGGCCTCCAGGCCGGCGTCTTCACCAACGACCACGCCGTCGTCAAACGCTTCACCCGTGATCTCGCGGTCGGCGGCGTCATGGTCAACGAGGGCCCCGACTTCCGCGCCGAACACGTGCCCTTCGGCGGCGTCAAGAGTTCCGGCCTCGGCCGCGAGGGCGTGCGCATCACCCTGCGCGAGATGTCCGAGACCAAGGTGGTGATCGACTGATGCCGCTCCTCGAGACCCCCGCGCCGCACGCGCTCACCTTCCCCGCACCGACCCGAAAGGACGCCCGATGACCCGATCCGTCGATCCCGCCCGCTGGGCCGGCGTCTTCACCGCCCTCGTCACGCCGTTCCGCGACGGCGCCGTCGATGTCGCGGCCTTCGACGCCCTGCTCGAACGCCAACTGGCCGCGCAAGTCGCCGGCCTCGTCCCCGTCGGCACCACCGGCGAAGCGGCGACCCTCTCCGACGCCGAGAGCCTCGCGCTGATCGAGCGCACCGTCCGGCTCGCCCGCGGCCGCGCCATGGTCGTCGCCGGCGCCGGCGGCAACGACACCGCTCGGACGATCGACAAGGCTCGCGCCGCGGAAGCCGCCGGCGCCGACGCGCTCCTCGTCGTCACCCCCTATTACAACAAGCCGAACCAGGCCGGCCTCTTCGCCCACTACGACGCCGTCGCCGCGGCGACAGGGTTGCCGGTGATGCTCTATTCGGTCCCCGGCCGCACCGGCATCGAGATCGCGCCGGAGACCTGCGCCCGGCTGATGGAGGCGCACGCCAACGTCCGCGTCATCAAGGAGGCCGGCGGCGCGGTCGAACGAGTGACCAGGCTGCGCGCCGCCTGCGGCGACGATCTGGTGATCCATTCCGGCGACGACGGCCTCACCCTGCCGTTCCTCGCCCTCGGCGCGGTCGGCGTCACCTCCGTCGTCGCCAATCTCGTCCCCGAACGCATGGTGGCGCTCGTCGCCGCCTGGGAGCGGGGTGATCGCGCCGAGGCGCTGCGTCTCCACGAGGCGCTGGCGGAGCCGATCGCGGCGATGTTCGTCGAGACCAACCCGGCGCCGATCAAGGCGGCCCTCGCCGCCCTCGGCCTGAGTGGCCCGGACCTCCGCCTGCCGCTGGTGCCCGTCGGCGAAGCCTCGCTCGCCCGCATCGTCTCCGCGATGGAACGGGCCGGCCTCCTGCCCTCGGCGGCGGAGCGCGCGGCATGAGCGGAGCGGGGGCGCCTACAAGAAACGCCACAGGCCTTCCGACGGCCTTTGGATTGCGAGCCGGGACGCACCCCTCGACAATGGCCGGCGACGGGGCGGATCCCTCCGCGAGGGGGGCTCGCTGCGCCGCGACGGTGGGAGATCTCGCATGACCTATCACTGGGACTTCCACGTCGTCGGGCAGTATCTCGACCTCTTTCTCTGGGGCGTCGTCTACACCGTTCTCTACACGACGGGATCGATCGTCATCGGCGTCGTCCTGGGGGCGCTCGCCTGCGCCGCGCGGCTGTCGTCCTGGATGGTCCTGCGCGCCACCGCCCGCGTCTTCCAGGAGCTCTTCCGCTGCACGCCGCTGCTGGTCCAGCTGCTCTGGGTCTACTACGCGCTGCCGCTGCTGCTCGGCACCTCGATCGACAATCGCGCCGCCGCGCTGCTGACGCTGTCCTGCTACGTCGGCGCCTTCTATGCCGAGATCTTCCGCTCCGGCATCGTCTCGATCGATCGCGGCCAGCGCGAGGCGGCTCTGGCGCTGGGCATGAGCCGCGGCCAGTCGATGCGCCGCATCGTGCTGCCGCAGGCGATCAAGCGGATGCTGCCGTCGTTCATCAACCAGTCGGTGATCCAGTTCAAGAACACCTCGCTGGTCTCGGTGATCTCGGTCGCCGACCTCGCCTACATGGCCTCGGTGGTCAACGGCCAGACCTACCGGCCGCTGGAGTCCTACACCGTGATGGCGCTGTTCTACATCGCCATGCTGCTGCCCCTGACCCAGGCCGCCGACTACGTCGAAAAGCGCCTGCGGGCGAGTGATTGAGGAGGCGACGAAGATGAACGACGTCACCGGCGACGCCCCGATCCTCGAAGCGATCGGCATCCGCAAGAGTTTCGGTCCGCTCGAGGTGCTGAAGGGGATCGACCTCTCCCTCGGCCGCGGCGAGGTGGTCGCCCTGATCGGCCCGTCGGGCTCGGGCAAATCCACCTTCATCCGCTGCCTCAACATGCTGGAGACCCCGACCGGCGGCACGCTGCGCTTCCGCCAGAAGCCGATCGGCAAGGACTTCCGCGACCGCGGCGACACCGTCGGCATCGGCACCCTGCGCCGCCACGTCGGCATGGTGTTCCAGCACTTCAATCTCTTCCCGCACATGACGGCGCTCGAGAACGTCGTCGAAGGGCCGATCACCGTGGCCAGGAAGCCGCGCCGCGAGGCCGAGGAGCACGCCCGCGATCTCCTCGCCCAGGTCGGCCTGTCGGAGAAGTGCGACACCTATCCGGCCCATCTCTCCGGCGGCCAGAAGCAGCGCGTGGCGATCGCCCGGGCGCTCGCCATGGAGCCGGAGGTGCTGCTCCTCGACGAGGTCACCAGCGCCCTCGATCCCGAACTCGTCGGCGAGGTGCTGAACGTCATCCGCCGGCTCGCCGACGCCGGCATGACCATGGCGATCGTCACCCACGAGATGGCCTTCGCCGCCGACGTCGCCCGGCGCGTCCTGTTCTTCGACCAGGGCACGGTCGCCGAAGAGGGGACTCCGGAGACGATCATCGCCCACCCGACGAGCGAACGCCTGCGCGGCTTCCTCGCCCGTTTCCATCAGTGAGGAGGTGGAGATGAAGCCCTTCCGCGTGATCGTGATCGGTGGCGGCCGGGTCGGATCGGCCCTGGCGGCCGAGCTGAAGGATGATGCCGGCTTTTCGGTCGCCGTCGTCGACGGCGTGCCCGAGGTGGTCGATCTGGCGCGTGCCGCCGGCTTCGAGGCCCACGGCTGCGACGTGCTCGACGAGATCCGCATCGCCCCGCTGCTGCGCGGCGCCGATGTCGTGGTGGCGGCGGTGCCGGAGCGTCTGGTGGCGCAGGTGGCGCGGCTCGCCGAGCGCCTGGGCATCCACCATCTCGACTTCTCCGACCCGCGCGCCACCGGCGTGGTACGCCGCGACGCCTCCGCCGGCGGTCCGGCGGTGCTGCCGGGATGCGGCGTCTCGCCCGGTCTGGTCGACGACGTCGTCGAGGAACTCCTCTCCCGCTTCGACCGGGTCGACGATCTCGTCGTCCGCGTCGGCGCCATCCCCACCGAACCGGTGGGCCGCCTCGGCTACGGCGCCATCTGGGACGTCGACGGCCTGATCTCGGAATACACCCGCCCGGCCGAAGCCTTCGTCGACGGGCGCGAGGTGCGCCTGCCGGCGCTCGGCGGCTACGAGACCTTCGAATGGAACGGTCGCACCTACGAGGCCTTCGTCACCGCGAACGGCCTGCGCAGTCTCACCGGCCTCGGTCGTGGCCGGGTCGCCACCGCCACCTTCAAGACCATCCGCCACCCCGGACACCTCGACCACATGCTGTTCCTGCTCGACGAGCTGCGGCTGCGCTCGCGCCTCGACATGCTGGCGAACCTCTTGCGCAACGCGCTTCCCGAGACGCGCGACGACATGGTGTTGATCCACGTGACCGCGCGTGGCCACATCGCCGGTCGCCCGAGCGAGCAACAGTCGGTGCACGAGATCCCGTCGTCGTCCGAGAGCGGTGATCGATTCCACAGCGCCCTGGCGCGCGGCGCCGCCGCCTACGCCAAGCGTCAGCTCGAGGCGCTGGCGAGCACGTCGACCCGACGGCCCCATCCGGTCGCCTCCTGACGCGCCGCGCCGGAAGGCCCTAGCCTCCACGTCCACTCGCCGAACCTCCCCGCTCACCCGATGCGAACGCATCGGGTGAAGCCGCTTTCGGCCCTGTCTCCGGTCTTTGGCGCTCCCCGCCGGGATCACCCGCCGCAGAGCGGCGGATCGGATCGGTTCACCGTCCCGAACCGCGTCCGCTCGGGTCGCCGTCAATTCGGCAGATGCGTGAAAATTGGAAAGATGCGCGCGTTTCACGCATACTCTCGCCGCGACCCGATGGGCCGAGAGGGCGCAATTCAATGGATTCGCATGACGGTGCGACCGCCGCCGCCCGCTGGCCGCTTGGCACGGCGATTGCGACGAAGGTCTCGGAACGCGATGCCCCGAGCTCGGCAGAGGAGGAGCCCATGACCGTCAATCGCAGCCGCCGTCGTCTCGCGATCGTGATCGCGTCGACCGCGATGATCGGATCGTTCGCCGTCCCGGGGATCGCCTCGGAACTCCGGGTCGGCTTCAGCCAGGACGGCCAGACGCTCGATCCGGCCAATCATCGCAACCGCGAGACCGAGACGATCCTGCGCAACATGTGCGACGGGCTGCTGACCCGCGACGCGTCGATGAAGGTGGTGCCGGAGATCGCCGAGTCCTATCGCCAGGTCGATCCGCAGACCTGGGAGTTCAAGATCCGCGACGGCGTCCGCTTCCACTCCGGAACGCCGCTCACCGCCACGGACGTGAAGTTCACCTTCGATCGCCTCACCAAGGAGAGCGCGCTCGGCGGCCAGACCAGCCCGCGCAAGAGCCTGCTCGGGCCGCTCGCCGGCGTCGACGTCGTCGATGCCCGCACCGTGCGCTTCCGCCTCTCCGCGCCCTGGGCGATCCTGCCGGCGATGCTGCCGTTCCAGGAGCTGGTGTCCAAGGACTTCGTCGAGAAGAACGGCGACGCGGCGCTGGCGACCAAGGAGGATTGCGCCGGTCCGTTCAAGCTGGTCGAATGGCGTCGCGGCGACGCCGTCATCATGGAACGCGACCCGAACTACTACGGCGGTGCCACCGACATTCCGCCGGTCGGCCCGGCCAAGGTCGATCGCGTCATCTTCAAGATCATCCCCGAGAACGCCTCGCGCGTCGCCGCCCTGCTCGCCGGCGAGGTCGACATCGTCAACGAACTGCCGGCCTCGGCGATCAAGCAGGTCGAGGCGAGCGACCGGGCGAAGGTGATGTCGGTCAACGGCACCCGCACCTTCTTCCTGTCGATCAACGGCGCCAAGAAGCCGTTCGACGACATCCGCGTGCGCAAGGCGCTGAACCACGCCGTCGACCGCAAGCTGATCATCGACAAGATCCTCGCCGGCCGGGCGACGCCGCTGAACGGCGTCATGAGCCCCGACGCCTTCGGCTTCGCCGCGGATCTGCCCGAATACGCCTACGACCCGGCTCTGGCGAAGAAGCTCCTCGCCGACGCGGGTCATCCGAACGGTCTCGAACTGACCATCGACACCACGGCCGCCTTCAAGCCGACCGCCGAGGCGATCGCCGCGATCATGGCGCGTTCCGGCATCAAGGCGAACGTCCAGATCTGGGAGGGTGCGGTGCTGTCGCCGATGTGGGCCGCCGCCGACAAGCGCAAGGACCGCGACCTCTACCTCGCCTCCTGGGGCAACGGCGCGCTCGATCCCGCCGACATCATGGTGCCGACCCTGAAGACCGGCGGCCGCGGCAACTCCGCCGGCTATTCCAACGCGGAGGTCGACAAGCTGCTCGACGCCGCCGAGACCGAGGTCGATCAGGCCGAGCGCGCCGACATGTACCGCAAGGCGCAGAAGCAGGTGAACGCCGACGCGCCCTGGGTGTTCCTGTGGCTGCCGCAGGACCTCTACGGCGTCTCCAAGCGTCTGAAGGGCTGGCAGCCGTCGGCCGACAGCCGCATCAACCTGCACGACGCCTCCGTCGACTGATCGGGAAACGGACCTCGCGCGCCCATGTCGCTCTCTCGGCTCCTCGAACGGCTCCTCGGCCTGATCCCGGTCCTCCTCGGGGTGAGCGTCATCGTCTTCCTGATGATCTCGCTCACCCCCGGCGACCCGGTCGAGATCATGCTCGGCGACAGCCGCGCGACGCCGGAGCAGATCGCCGCTCTCAGGCACGACATGGGCCTCGACCGCTCGGCGATGGAGCGCTTCCTGGTGTTCCTGTGGAACGCCGTACACGGCGACTTCGGTCTGTCCTTCTTCCATCGCCGGCCGGTGATCGACGTTCTCGCCGAACGCCTGCCGGCGACCATCGAACTGACGTTGGTGTCGCTGGTGCTGGCGCTGGTCATCGCCATCCCGCTCGGCGTCGTCGCGGCGGTGCGCAAGAACTCGTGGATCGATCGCATCGCCACCGTCGGCTCGCTGCTCGGCGTGTCGCTGCCGGGCTTCTGGTTCGGCATCCTGCTCATCCTGTTCTTCGGCGTGCACCTCGGCTGGCTGCCGATCTCCGGGCGCATCGGTTACTCGAGCGAGGTGCACTCGGTGACCGGCTTCCTGCTCGTCGACACGTTGATCGCCGGCCGCCCGGCGAGCTTCCTCGATGCTGCCGCCCACATCCTCATGCCGGCGCTGACGCTGGCGCTGCCGATGGCGGCGATCCTGATGCGGGTGACACGCTCGTCGATGCTCGAGGTGCTGCGCGCCGACTACGTCCTCTTCGCCGAGGCCAAGGGCCTGACCCGGGCGCGGGTGATCGGCCGCCACGCGCTGAAGAACGCGCTGATCCCGACGGTGACCGTCGCCGCGCTGGAGACCGGGTCGCTGCTCGGCGGCAACATGATCGTCGAGACGGTGTTCGGTTGGCCGGGCATCGGCCGGCTCGTCGTCGAGGCGATCTTCAACCGCAACTTCCCGCTCGTTCAGGCCTCGGTGCTGCTCTACGCGGTCACCTACGTGCTCCTCAACTTCGTCGCCGATCTCCTCTACGTCCTCCTCAATCCGAGGGTCCGGCTGTGACCGACGACACCGCCACCCGACCCGCGCCCCGGTCCCACGACGCGCTGTCGCCGTTCGAACTCGGCCTCGCCCGGTTCCTCGAGAACCGGCTGGCGGTCGCCTCGGCGGTGGTCGTGGTGCTGTTCGTGGCGGCGGCGATCTTCGCCCCCTGGGTGGCGCCGCACGATCCCGACGAAGCCGATCTCTTCCGCCGCCTCCAGCCGCCGGCTTGGCTCGGCGGCGAATGGGCCCATCCGCTCGGCTGCGACGGCCTCGGCCGCGACATCGTCTCGCGCCTCGTCTACGGGTCGCGCGTCTCGATCCTCGTCGGCGTCCTGGTGGTCGCCATCGCCACCGCCGTCGGCATCCTCGCCGGCCTCGCCGCCGGCTATCTCGGCGGCCTCGTCGACCGGCTGGTCTCCGGTCTCGTCGACGTGTTGCTCGGCTTCCCCTATCTGATCTTCGCCATCGGCCTGATGGCGATGATGGGTCCGGGCTTCCAGAACATCATCCTCGCCCTGGTCTACAAGGAATGGGTGGTGCCCTGCCGCATCGTCCGCGGCGAGACGTTGGTGGCGCGCGAGCTCGAATACGTCGAGGCGGCGCGCTCGCTCGGGGCGTCCGGCCGCCACATCATGCTGCGCGAGATCCTGCCCAACATCGTCTCGCCGGTCGTCGTCGTGGCGACGGTGCGCATCGCCCAGGTGATCATCCTCGAGGCGAGCCTGTCGTTCCTCGGCCTCGGCGTGCAGCCGCCGACCGCCTCCTGGGGGTCGATGGTCGCCGACGGCCGCGAATTCCTCATCGACGCCTGGTGGGTCTCGACCTTCCCCGGCCTCGCCATCCTGGTGCTGGTGCTGGCGATCAACATCGTCAGCCAGGGCCTGCGCGACGCTTTCGACCCGAGGATCCAGGCATGACCGCGAGCGCCGAGGCGGCGCGCGAGCCGCTGCTCCTCATCGAGGGCCTGACCACCACCTTCCCGGTGCGCGGCGGCACCGTCACCGCCGTCGACGGCGTCGATCTCGTCGTCCACGAGGGCGAATGCCTCGGTGTCGTCGGCGAATCCGGCTCGGGCAAGAGCGTCACCTTCCTCAGCGTCCTCGGTCTGGTGCGCCATCCGGGGCGGGTCACGGCCCGGCGCCTGCGCTTCGCCGGTCGCGATCTCGCCGCCCTCGACGAGGCGTCGCGCCGCGATCTGCGCGGCCGCGACATCGCCATCACCATGCAGGACGCGCTGACCGCGCTGAACCCGGCCTTCACCGTCGCCACCCAGATCACCGAGGTGCTCCTCGCCCACGGTCGCGCTCGCTCGCGTGCCGAGGCGCGGCGCGCCGCCATCGACATCATGCGTCTCGTCGGCATCCCTGCGCCGGAGACGCGGATCGACGACTATCCGCATCAGTTCTCCGGCGGCATGCGCCAGCGCATCATGATCGCCACGGCGCTCGCCTGCCGGCCGAAGCTGCTCGTCGCCGACGAACCGACGACCGCCCTCGACGTCACCATCCAGGCCCAGGTGCTCGACCTGATCGGCGATCTCAGGCGCGAACTCGGCATGAGCGTCGTGCTCATCACCCACGATCTCGGCGTCGTCGCCGAGAACACCGACCGCGTCGCCGTGTTCTATGCCGGACAGGTGGTCGAGCAGGGCCTCACCCGCGAGGTGATCGACCGGCCGGCGCACCCCTACACCCGCGGTCTCCTCGCCTCGATGCCGAGCTTCGACGACCTCGATCGGCCGATCCGGGCGATCCCGGGACAGGTCCCCGATCCGGCGCGCCTGCCCGCCCACTGCCGCTTCTACGATCGCTGCGCCGAGGCCCGCGAGAGCTGCCGCGTACCCGTCGACCTCCGCGAGATCGAGCCGGGCCGGCTCGTCCGTTGCGCCCGCGCCGGGGAGGTCGCCGATGTCTGAGACCGCCCACGCGCCGCTGCTCGAGGCCCGCGACCTCGTCAAACGCTTCCCCCTGCCGGCTTCTTTCGTCGACCGCATGCTCGGCCGCGTTCCCGCCGAGGTCGGCGCCGTCGCCGGGGTGAGTCTCGCCATCGACCGCGGCGAGACGCTCGGCGTCATCGGCGAATCCGGTTGCGGCAAGTCGACCCTCGGTCGCGTGCTGCTCAAGCTCTACGAGGCGACCTCCGGCGAGATCCGTTTCGAGGGCGCCGACATCACCGCCATGTCGGAGGCGGCGTTCCGCCCGCTCCGGCGGCGGATGCAGATCGTCTTCCAGGACCCCTACGCCTCGCTCAATCCGCGCCGCACCGTCGGCGAGATCGTCGGCCTGCCGCTCCGCCTCCACGATGGCGCCAGCCGGCGCGAGGCCGAGGAACGGGCCGCCGAGTTCCTGCCGCACGTCGGCCTCTCGAGCGATCACCTGCGCCGCTATCCGCACCAGTTCTCGGGTGGCCAGCGCCAGCGCATCGGCATCGCCCGCGCCCTCATCCTGAACCCCGATTTCGTCGTCTGCGACGAGCCGGTCTCCGCCCTCGACGTGTCGATCCAGGCGCAGATCCTCGAGCTCCTGCAGCAGTTCAAGGCCGAGTCGGGCCTCACCTACCTGTTCATCTCGCACGACCTCGCCGTCGTCGGCCGGGTGTCGCGGCGCATCGCCGTGATGTATCTCGGCCAGGTGGTCGAGATCGGGCCGCGCGAGGCCATCCTGCGGGCGCCCGCGCATCCCTACACCCGCGCCCTGATCGCCGCCGCGCCGCGCCTGCGCCCCGAGCCGGGGGTGGAAAGGATCCACCTCGGCGGCGATCTGCCGTCGCCGATCTCGCCGCCGCCGGGCTGCCGCTTCCAGACCCGCTGCCCGGTGGTCAAGCAGATCTGCACGCGCGTCGAGCCGGTCGCCACGGTCGTGGCGCCGGGGCACCACGTCTCCTGCCACCTCCACAAGGGAGAGCCGGCATGAGGACGCTGCCCGCCGAGATCCTGTCGCTCACCGGTTCGCCCGTCGACCGGGGCCGCGCCCAGGCGGCGCTCGCCGGCACCGACGCTTCGTCGGTGCGCGAGGTGGTCGAGACCCGGCTCGCCGCCGCGGCCGCGGTGGTCGACACGCCGGAAGCCGCCGCCTTCCTCGCCCGCCAGAGCGATTTCGCCCGCCGCCACTGCGAGCCCGAGATGGCCGAGATCGACGGCATCGCCGAAGGCTTCGGCCTCGCCCCCGATCGCCTCTTCGCCCTCCTCAATCTCTCGGTCCTCTCCGGCCGCTACGACGGCGACGGCTGCACCGCCTGGGCGCGACCGCTGGCGGGAGGCGGCGCCGTGCTGGTCAAGAACCGCGATCTCACCGGCCCGCACCGCAGCTTCCAGGCACTGTTCCGCCACGACGACCCGGCCTCCCCCGTCGGACCCGTCCTCGCCGTCGGCACGCTCGGCGCCCCCGGGGTCTATTCCAGCGGCATCAACGCCGCGGGTCTCGCGCTGGCCGACACCGCGATCTCCGCCGCCCGCCACCGCGTCGGCTGGCTGCGTTACCTGCTGATGACCCGCCTGCTCTTCACCTGCTCGAGCGTCGCCGAGGCGATCGATACCGTCCGGTTGGTATGTCATACGGGAGGCGGCAGTCTGATCCTCGCCGATGCCGGCGGTGCCATCGCGTCGGTCGAGTTGCTGCCCGAAGGGCCGCGCATCGACACGGGCACGCCCGCCTTCCGCACCAACCATTTCCTCGCCGAACCGCCGGAAGCGACCGCGGCGCGGATCACGCCCGCCGCCTTCGTCTCCACCACCGGCCGCCGTCGCCGTCTCGCCGCCGACCTCGACGCCGGGCTCGGCCTCGGTGGCCTCGACGCCGTCGCTACGGCAATGGCGAGCCACGGCGAGGACGGCCTCTGCCGCCACGGCGAGGGCGACGGCTCGCATACCGTCTCCTGCGCCCTCTACACGACCGCCGACCGCGGCCTCCGCTTCGCCCGCGGCAACCCCTGTGAGGCGTCGTGGGAGATCGCCACGGTCGACCGCGACGGCCCGGAGGTCTCGCCATGACGATGCCCACGAGCGCCATCGACCAGATCCTCGGCGCCGACCGCGCCATCGAGGACGTGCGCAAGCTGGTGCGCAAAGCGGCGGCGAGTCCGGCGCGCTGCATCCTCATCTACGGCGAGACCGGCACCGGCAAGGGGCTGGTCGCCCAGGCGATCCACGAACTGTCGCAACGTGCCGGCGGCCCCTTCGTCGACATCAACTGCGCCGCCATCCCGACCGAGCTGATCGAATCCGAGCTCTTCGGCCACGAGCGCGGCGCCTTCACCGGCGCGGCGGCCAAGAAGATCGGCCTGGTCGAGGCGGCGCACGGCGGCACCCTGTTCCTCGACGAGGTGCGCGAGCTGAGCCCGGTGTTGCAGGCCAAGCTCCTCACCCTGATCGACAAGCAGAGCTTCCGCCGCATCGGCTCGGTGCAGCCGATCAACGTCGACGTCCGCTTCGTCGCCGCGACCAACCGCATCCTCTTCGCCGAGGTGCGCGAGGGCCGTTTCCGTGAGGATCTCTACTACCGGCTCCAGGTCGTCGCCATCAATCTGCCGCCGCTGCGCGAGCGCGGCGACGACGTGCTCTTCCTCGCCCGCCGCTTCCTCGGCGAACTGTCCGACCGCTACGGCCGCGACATCCGGGTGCTGAGCCCCGAGGTCGAGAACGTCTTCCTGCGCTACCACTGGCCCGGCAACGTCCGCGAGCTGCAGCACCTGCTCGAACGCATCGTGGCGCTCGAAGAGACCGACCGGGTCGAGATCGCCCACCTCCCCGACCGTATCCTGCGCGAAGTCGCCGGCTCGCCCGGATCGTCCGGACCGGCCGCGACGAGCGGACGGCCGACGTCGTTCCACGACGCCACCCACGCCTTCCAGGTCGACCTCGTCCGCACCGCCCTCGCCGACGCCGGCGGCAACCTGCAGCGCGCCGCCGAGGCGCTCGGTCTCAGCCGCCATGCGCTCCGCCACCAGATCCTCAAGCTCGGCCTGAAGTCCAGGCCCTGATCCGATTGGAAGGAACTCGCCCCGTGTCCCGCTCGATGAAGATGATCTGTCCCAACGGCCACCTCGGCTTCGCTCCGACACGCGAGGGCAGCTTCGCGCTCGGTGTCGAGACGAATCCCGACATCATCGCCGCCGATTCCGGCAGCGACGACGTCGGCCCTGTGCCGCTCGGATCCGACACCTCGACCAGCCCGCTCGCCTGGCAGACCCACGATCTCGAGCTGATGCTGCTCGCCTCGCGCGCCCGCGGCGTGCCGATGATCATCGGCTCGGCCGGTGACACCGGCTCCAACAGCCGCGTCGACCTCTACGTCCGCATCATCCGCGAGCTCGCCGCCAAGCATCGGCTGAAGCCGTTCAAGGTCGGCTGGTTCCATTCCGAGATCGACCGCGATTGGCTGCGCGCCAAGATGCGCCGTGGCGACGCCGTCACCGGCCTCGACGCCCGCCCCGATCTCGACGACGCCGAACTCGACGCCACCGACCGCATCGTCGCCCTCGCCGGCGTCCACCCCTACATCCGTCTGCTCGACATGGGCGCCGACGTCATCATCGGCGGCCGCTCGTCCGACGCCGCGCTCTTCGCCGCGCCGGCGATCCGCGCCGGTTATCCGGAAGCGCTCTCCTATTACCTCGGCAAGGTGCTCGAATGCGCCTCGTTCTGCGCCGAACCCTACGGCGGCAAGGAGACCGTGCTCGGCGAGATCACCGACACCGAGGTCCGGGTCACCGCCATGCATCCCGACCAGCGCTGCACCGTCGCTTCGGTCGCCGGCCACGCCATGTACGAGCGCTCGAACCCGTTCTACGAATACGTCGCCGGCGGCTGCCTCGACATGAGCGAGTGCCGCTACGAGCAGATCGGCCCGAAGACCACCCGGGTCACCGGGCCGAAGTTCGTCCCCTCCGATCGCATCCGGGTGAAGCTCGAGGGCTCCGGCAAGATCGGCGAACGCTTCGTCGGCCTCGTCGGCATCCGCGACCCCTACACCATCGCCAATGTCGACCGGGTCATCGGCTGGGCCCGCGAGAAGGCGCGCGAGCGCTTCGGCAACGCCGATTACGAGCTCCACTACAACGTCTACGTCCGCGACGGCATCATGGGCGCCTCGGACCCCGATCGCGATCGCCCGGCGCACGAACTCTGCGTCATGGTCCAGGGCATCGCCCCGACGGCGGAGATGGCCGAAGAGGTCTGCATGACCGGCACCCGCCAGATGTTCTACGCCCGCCTGCCCGACGTGAAGGGCACCGCCGGCTCCGTCGCCTTCGCCCTCGACGAAGTGATGCGCGCCAGCCCCGCCTATCGCTGGACCCTCAACCACACCGTCGGCATCGACGACCCGCTCGAGGTCTTCCCCTGCCGGGTCGAACAGGTCGGCTGAGAGAACGGGAAACGCAACAGATGACCAAGCTCTCCGACATCGCCAAGACGATCCGCAGCAAGAACGCCGGAACCGACAAGATCACCTTCGACGTGATCTTCCCCGACGCCGCGGCTTATGAGCGCGTCAAGGGTTCGGGGGTGATGACCCGCGAATCCATGGCGGCGCTCTATCGCATCGATCCCGCACGGATCACCGATTTCGTCGCCTTCGATCCGGCGCTGGCGATCAAGTTCACCGTCCTGCGCGAGCGCCCCAGCGGCTCGCCCGGCGACGGCGACATCTTCGGCGCCCAGCAATACGCGCCGCTCCTCGAACTCGACGTGCCCTGAGCGGCGCAGGCGCCGCTCACTCGTTCACTAGGACCCCGAGCGGTGCAGGCGCCGCTCACTCGTTCACTAGGACCCCGAGCGACGCTAGGCCCCCGAGCGGCGCGTGCGCCGCTCATTCACTAGGCCCCCGAGCGGCGCGGGGCCGGCGCCGCTTCCGGGGCGGTGGCCTCCCCGTCAGTCGAGAAGTTCCGCCAGATCGTCGAAACGCGTCACGATCGCGTCCGGACGCGCCGCACGCAGGCGGGTTTCGTAGTCGCGGCCCACCGCGTGGCCGCCACCGAGGAAGCCGATCACGGTCATGCCCGCCCGCCGCGCCGCTTCGATGCCGACGGCGCTGTCCTCGATCACCAGACAGTCGGCGGGTTCGACCCCCAGGGTTCGTGCCGCGTGGAGGAAGAGGTCGGGCGCCGGCTTGCCGCGCGCCACCATCGTCGCCGAGAACACGCAGCCCGCGAAGCGGTCGGCGAGACCGGTCGCGGTCAGCGCGACATCGAGCCGGCGCGGCGAACTCGACGACGCCAGGCAATGGGCGATGCCTCGGGCCGCCAATCGATCGAGCAGCCGTTCGACGCCCGTGATCGCCGTCAGTTCGCTGCGAAACCGAGCGAACAATCGCTCCTGAATGTGAGCGGCGTCGGCCTCGTCGATCCGCACGCCCCAGGCTTCCTGGATGCCGGCGTAGGCCTCGGCGGCACTGCGGCCGAGAGTCCGAGCGGCGAGTTCGGCGTCGTCGACGCCGGCGCCGTGATCCTCGATGTGCGCCTTCAACACTGCGAGGGCGATCGGCTCGCTGTCGACCACGACCCCGTCGCAGTCGAAGATCACCAGCCGCCGCCCGGAAAAGAGCGCGGCGGCGCGTTCCGCCGATCCGCGTCGTTCGATCGCCCGGTCGACCTCGCGGCGATGGGCGTGCAGGGCGAGGAAGACCTCGTAGTCGACGTCGTAGCGGCGCCGCGCCCGTCGATCCGGCGTCCGCACCGTGTCGCCGGCACCCATCGCCTCCGCCGCGGCGACCGGCCCGTCGTGGAAACCGGCGGCGCAGGCGGCGAGCATGGCGGTGCCGCGCAGCATGGCGTTGTCGTCGCCGGTGGTGACGACCTCGCAGCCGGTGACGTCGCCGTAGAGTTCGAGGAGGAGGGGATTGCGGGCGTGCCCGCCGGTCAGATGCAGCACGTCGATCGTTCGGCCCGCCCCGCGGATCGCCTCGAGGATGTGGCGGACGCCGAGGGCGAGCGCCACGGCGGTGCGCCAATAGAGGGCGCACAACCCGTCGAAGGACGCGTCGACGTCGAGACCGGAGACAACCCCGAGAGCACGGGGGTCGGCGAGCGGTGAGCGATTGCCGTGGAAATCGGGCAGGACGTGCAGACGCTCGGCGAAGCCGGCGCCGTCGCGTGCCCTCAGCTCCCCGATCCGGCGGATCACCCGCCCGACCAGATCCGGCGTCGGTTCGCCGCCGGACCGGTGCAGACGGACGACGTGGTCGAGCAGTGCCCCGGAGGCCGACTGCCCGCCCTCCGTCACCCACAGATCCGGCAGCGTCACGCCGTGATAGGGGCCCCAGCTCCCGGCGAAGGCGGTCGGTCGCGGCGACAGGGTCATGACGCAGCTCGACGTCCCGCCGATCAGCGCCGCTCGGCGATCGAGTTCGTACGCATTCCGGCCGAAGGGGCCGAGCAGCGCCAGCGCCCCGGCATAGGCGTCGACGAGCCCGGCGCCGACCCGGCAGGCGGTGGAGAGCCCGAGCTCGTTCGCCGCCGTGGCGGTGAGCGGTCCGAGGTCGCTGCCCGGCGCCACCGCCCGGGCGGGAAGTGCGCCGCGTTCCATCAGGTCGTCGAGGCCGACCGCCGCGAGATGGTCCCGTGCCCAGGGCTCGGCCTCGTGCGGCAGGTAGGCCCATTTGCAGGCGAGGGTGCATTGCGACCGTGCCGTCGAGCCGCTCGCCTTCCACGAGAGGAAATCGGCGAGATCGAAGAGATGGCCGATGCGCGCCCAGGCCTGCGGCAGGCGCCGCTTCAGCCACATCAGCTTCGGCGTCTGCATCTCCGGCGACATGACGCCGCCGACTCGGTCGAGAACCGCGTGGCCGGTGGCGGTGCACAGCTCCGCCTCGGCCATGGCGCGGTGGTCGTGCCAGACGATCGTGTCCCAGCGATCCTCGCCGGTGAGCGACATCGACACCGGCCGGCCGTCGGTATCGCGCGCCACCAGCGAACAGGTGGCGTCGAAGGCGATCGCCGCCACGTCGTCGCCCGAGATCCCCGCCGCCGCGACCGCCCTGCGGGTCGCGGCGCAGACCGCCGCCCAGATGTCCTCGCTGTCGTGCTCGGCGTGGTCGGGCGCCGGCCGGTGGATCCGCACCGGATGCTCGGCGCACGCCGTCATCCGGCCGTGTGCATCGAAGATGCCGACGCGTGCGCTGCTCGTCCCCACGTCGACGGCGCAGAGATGTCGAGCCATGCCTTCGTCCCGTCAGTCGCCACGCACGTACTCTGTCAGAACCGCGATGGTTCCGCGATCCCACAGGTCGCGAAGATGACGGGAAAAGCGCGCGCGGAAGAGGGCCGCGGTTGCGACGTCGCCGAAGACGTCGCCGAGCCCGTCGAGGAAGACGGTCGGCTCGGTGCGCGCCGCCGTCGCCAGCGGTCGCAGCCGCTCCGCCGCCGGATCGTCGACGGGGATCGGCCGGCCGGCGTCGTCGGTGCCGGCGCAACAGCGGCACCACGCCGCCGAGACCAGCGCCAACCCGTCGACGTCGAGGCCCTTCGCCAGCCGGTCGCGCTGCGACGGCACGATGAATTTCGGCTGCCGGTTCGAGCCGTCCTGGCAGAGCCGCGGGATCGTGTCGGCGATCTTCGGGTTGGCGAAGCGCTCGGCGATGAGCCGGTAGTAGGCGACGAGATCGACGCCCGGCACCGGCGGCACGATCGGCACGATCTCGCTCGTCTCGAGCTTGTCGAGGAAGGCCGCGATCAGCGGATGCGCCATGGCGTCGTGGACGAAGTGGAGGCCGAGCAGCGCCGCCGGATAGGCGATCGCCGCGTGGCCGCCGTTGAGGATGCGGATCTTCATCAGCTCCCACGGCGCGACGTGGTCGACGAAGGTGACGCCGACCGTCTCGAAGGCCGGGCGGCCGAGCGGAAAGCGGTCCTCGAGCACCCACTGTTTGAACGGTTCGCAGAACACCGGCCAGTTGTCGTGGAGCCCGAAGTCGGCTTCCAGCGTCCGGCGCTCGCGCTCGGTGGTCGCCGGGGTGATGCGGTCGACCATGCCGTTCGGAAAGGCGACGGCCGCCTCGATCCAGTCGGCGAAGGCGGCATCCGACAGCCGCGCCAGCCCGGCGAGCGTCTGCCGCGTCACCTCGCCGTTGCCGGGGATGTTGTCGCAGGACATGACGGTGAAGGGCGCGAGACCCGCGGCCCGGCGCCGACGCAGCCCCTTCAGGATCAGGCCGAACACCGTGCGCGGATCGTCCGGCGCGGCGGCGTCGGCGACGATGTCGGGATGTCCGGCATCGAACCGGCCGGTCGCCGAATCGAGGAAATAGCCGCCCTCGGTGATGGTCAGCGAGACGATGCGGATCTCCGGCGCGGCGAGCGTCGCCACCAGCCGCTCCCGATCCGCCACGGGGATGAAGTCGATCATCGGCCCGATCACCCGCACCGCCGCCGGATCGCCGCCGAGTTCGACCAGCGTGGTGAGGAAGTCCTGGGCGGCCAGCGCCTCGCGCATGGTCTCGTCGGAGGGGCGCACCCCGGCGCCGACGATCCCCCAGTCGAGCGCCTCGCCGCGGCTCATCAACAGGTCGAGATAAACAGCCTGATGGGCGCGGTGGAAGTTGCCGACGCCGAAATGGACGATGCCGGGCGTCAGGTCGGCGCGGCTGTAGGTCGGGCGGGTGACGCCGGCCGGCAGTCGGTCGAGCGTCGACGACGAGAGTGCGATGACCATGTTCGTCTCCACGAGATCCCGGACCGCGGGGCGAACGCCGCCGCCCCGCACCCGCGACCCCGGCCTCAACTCATCCAGTTGCCGCCGTCGACGTTGTAGGTCTGGGCGACGACGTAATCGCTTTCGGCCGACGCCAGGAACACCGCCATGCCGACGAGATCCTCCGCCGTCCCCATCCGGCCGTAGGGCACCGCCTCGCCGACCAGACGCTTCTTCTCGCCGAGCGGCCGGTGTTCGTATCTGGCGAAGAGCGCGTCGACCCCGTCCCAGTGTTCGCCGTCGACGACCCCGGGGGCGATGGCGTTGACGTTGATCCGGTGCTTGATCAGGTCGAGCCCGGCCGATTGGGTGAGCGAGATCACCGCCGCCTTGGTGGCGCAGTAGACCCCGACCAGCGCTTCGCCGCGCCGCCCCGCTTGGCTCGCCATGTTGATGATCTTGCCGCCGCGGCCACGCGCGATCATCGACTTCGCCGCCGCCTGCAGGGTGAAGAGCGTGCCGGCGACGTTGATGGCGAAGAGCCGGTCGAAGCTCTCGCGGGTGATCTCGACGATGGGGGCGAGGTCGAAGAGCGCGGCATTGTTGATCAGGATGTCGAGCCCGCCGCGGCGCGCCTCGACCGCGGCGATGGCCGCCTCGATCGACGCCTGATCGGTGACGTCCATGCGGATGGCATAGGCCGCCGAGCCGATCTCGCGCGCCGTCGCTTCGGCGCGCTCGACGTTCACGTCGGCGATGGCGACCGTCGCTCCCTCGCGAACATAGCCTTCCGCGAAGGCGCGGCCGATGCCGCGGGCGGCGCCGGTGATCAGCGCCGACTTGTGCTCGAGCCGCTTCATCGCATCGCCATCCCTTTGTCGTCGAAACGATGGATGGCGGCCCGGTCGGGGGTGAGACCGACCCGATCGCCGTGGCGGAAGCCGACGTCGCCGCCGGCGCGGACCGTCAGCGTTCCGAGTTCGCCGGCATCGACGTGCAGGAAGGTGTCGGAGCCGAGCCGTTCGGCGACGCCGACCGTGCCCGCCCACTCGCCGCCGTCGGCCGAGATCGCCAGATGCTCGGGACGCACCCCGATGGTGTGGGCGCCGAGCGCCGTCGCCACCGGTCCCGAGACGAAATTCATCTTCGGCGAGCCGATGAAGCCGGCGACGAACAGGTTGTCGGGGCGACGATAGAGGTCGAGCGGCGAGCCGACCTGGGCGATGCGGCCCTTGTTCAGCACCACGATCTTGTCGGCCATGGTCATCGCCTCGACCTGGTCGTGGGTGACGTAGATCAT
>CALMYM010000215.1 GCA_937873675.1 uncultured Alphaproteobacteria bacterium
GAATACTCGAGCCTCTGGCGCCACGTGCTCGAGGTCCGCTACCGCCACCGCGGCAAGCTGCGCACCTACGTCCAGCTCGGAGCCGCGCTCGCCACCGGCAAGGTCCGTCTCGGCGCGGTGCGCAAGGGGATGAACATCGCCAAGGTCTTCAGTAAGCCCGAGACCTTCCTCGAAGCCCACCAGCGCCCGCCGGTCCCCCCACCCTCGTAGACCCTATGGAACGACCGGTCCCGCGATCGTAGCGTCTTGGCGAGAAAGTCGAGACGAGAGGCAGTGTGTGCCTCAATCGCGGGTTACCACCCGAGGGCGGCAGAGCCGCAGACGAAAGGGGACCGGTCATGTTGGACGCTAGCACGTATGTTGGGATGGACGTTCACAAGCAGAGCATCGTGGTGGCGGTGTTGGGGGCTCGCGGCCGTGAGTTCGTGGAGTGGCGTCTGTCCAACGACGGATCGTCGGTGCAGCGTTTGGTTCGTCGTCTGCGCAAGCAGTGTTCGGGCTCGGTGATCTGCTGCTACGAGGCCGGGCCGTTTGGTTACGGACTGCAGCGGCAGCTGGAGAAAGAGGGGGTGCGCTGCTTGGTGGTGGCGCCGTCGTTGATTCCGCGCAAGCCGGGGGATCGAATCAAGACCGACCGTCGGGATGCTCGGACGTTGGCGGAGCACTTACGAGCGGGGACGTTGACCCCGGTTCATCCGCCGAGCGAAGAGCAGGAGGCTGCCCGCGAGCTGTGCCGAGCCCGCGAGGATGTGCTCGAAGAGCTTCAGCGCCAGCGCCAGCGGATTCAGCAGATGCTTCTGCGGCGGGGGATTCGCTGTCCGTCGGGCAAGGCCTGGGGAGCCCGGCATCGCACCTGGTTGTGGAACCAGCAGTGGTCGTGGGAGTCCGAGCAAGCGGTGTGGGAAGACCTGATGCTGCATCTCGAGCAGCTGGAGAGTCGGCTCAAGAGCTTCAGCGCGAAGCTCGAGACCCTGGCAGCAACCGACCCGTACCAGCAAACGGTGGGTTGGCTGCGGTGTTTCCATGGGGTCGACACTCTCAGCGCGATGACCTTGCTGACAGAGCTGTACAGCTTCGGTCGATTCGGATCACCCCGCCAGCTGATGGCCTATCTCGGCCTGGTGCCGAGCGAGCACTCCAGCGGTGAGAGCACTCGCCGGGGCTCGATCACCAAGGCGGGGAATCGACACGTGCGCCGCATCCTGATCCAGGCAGCCCATCACTACCGGCACCGTCCTCGCGTCGGGGCTGCTTTGCGCAAACGGCGGGAGAACCAGCCCCCCGCCGTGATCGCGCTCACCGAGAGAGCCCATGAACGGCTCCATCGCCGTTACCTGCGCCTGTTGCTCGGGCGCAACAAGCCTGCCCAGAAAGTCGTGACCGCGTTGGCCCGCGAGCTCGCCGGCTTCGTCTGGGCCGTCCTGGCGCGGCCACAATCGATGGCTTGCCTCTCGAATTAACCGGTCACGAAGGACGGCTCCTCCTTGAACCTTCGACTCAGGCCTCCGAGGCGACAGATCGGTCCCGGCACGGATCGGAGCATGCGCGTGGCCGCTATGCGACAGGGAAGCCTCAACCCCCTGACTCGCGACTGTAGACCGCGCTCGCTCCCGACGAAACGAGGTCCTGCGGCTCTGCGCCAAGCTACCGGCGCAACCCGCGAATATCAGAATGACTCGTCCTCGAAGCGCCCCGGCACCCTCTTCGCCTCGGAGGCCCTGATCTCAAACAAACAAAGACCCCCGCCGATCAGCGAAAGGGGCTTGACAACCTGTCGTTCCATATCAGCGGCCGGGCCCCGTACCGGCCGTTCTCGCCGGGCCCCGTACCGGCCGTTCTTGCCCGGTTTCGCACCGGCCGCACCCGCCGGGCCCCGTACCGGTGACACCAACCGGAACCCAGCCGGCCGGGGCCTCTCCCGAAAAGGCCGGCCGGCACGGGGGCCGCCCGCGCCCAGCCCCCCCCCGACCGCCCCCGACCGGGTCTTCTACGGCCACACCCTCCCCCCCAATTCCCCCCCGCCGATGGCACGGCCGGCGAAGAAGGCGGCGATGTCCGTGGTCCACACCACGGCGAAGAGATAGACGACCAACCACAGCCCGATCGGCGCGTCGCGCAGCGCCACCAGCGACATCGCCGACAGGCCGGCGTAGAGCGCCCCCCAGGGCGCCCAGCGCACCGCGTCGCCGGAGAGCGCGCGTTCGCGCACCTCGCGCGACGACAGGGCCGCGGCGGCGCCGAGGGCGACGATCACCGCTCCGACGGTGAAGAGCAACGGCGCCCCGAAACGGTCGGCGAAGGCGGAGACCGCGACCGCGGCGCCGACCAGACCGAGCTGGGCGAGGCGCAGCGGCGCCCGCGGACCGCCCATGACGATGGTCGTCCACTCGTCCATCATCAGGACCGCGCAGATCACCACCAGAACGGCGAAGGGCACGCCGCCCCACCACGTCAGAGCGAGCGCGATCGGCGCGATCACCAGAGCCGAGGCGATGCGCAGCTTCAATTCGCGCGACTTGTCGACCGGCGCGGCGCTCGCTTCGCTCATCTCGCCCCCTGGCGCGCACCGACACCGCCGAAGCGGCGTTCACGGGCGTTGTATTCGAGGATCGCCGCATCGAAGGCGGCCTCGTCGAAGTCGGGCCACAGCACCGGCGAGAACACCAGCTCCGAATAGGCCGCCTGCCACAGCAGGAAGTTCGACAGACGCTTCTCGCCCGAGGTGCGGATCACCAGATCCGGCTCCGGCATGGCGGCGGTGTGGAGTTCGGCGTCGATCGCATCGGCGTCGATGTCCTGCGGCGAGATCTCGCCGCGCGCCACCTTCTCGGCCAGCGCCCGGACCGCCCCGACGATCTCCTGGCGGCCGCCGTAGTTGAAGGCGATGGCGAGCGTCAGGCCGGTGTTGGCGCGGGTCAGGCTCTCCGCCTCGTCGAGGAGGCCGGCGATGTCGACGGGCAGACCCTCGCGTTCGCCGATCACCTTGACCCGCACGTTCTCGGCATGCAGCTCGGCGAGATCGCGGCGGATGAAGAATTTCAGGAGCCCCATCAGGAAGCCGACCTCTTCGGCCGGCCGCCGCCAGTTCTCCGAGGAGAAGGAATAGAGGGTCAGCTGATCGAGGCCGCGGTGGGAGGCGTGGCGGATGATCCGCCTCACCGCCTCCATGCCCTTGCGGTGCCCCTCGGTGCGCGGCAGGCCGCGGGCCTGAGCCCAGCGGCCGTTGCCGTCCATGATGATGGCGACGTGACGCGGCACGACGGCCTTGTCGTCAACGGCTTGTCCGGCGGGCGCTTCCGAAGCCATCGTCATCGCATGGGATCCTCGGGACGTCGGTCGCGCGGGTTGCGCGGCCTCAGACCTTGGTGATGTCCTGTTCCTTGGCGACCAGAAGCTTGTCGATCTCGGCGATCGTCTCGTCGGTCAGCTTCTGCACCTTGTCCTGCAGGCGGGACTCCTCGTCCTCGCTCATGCCGTCTTTGAGCGCCTTCTTCAGGCTGTCGTTGCCGTCACGACGCACGTGGCGCACCGCGACGCGGGCGGCCTCGGCGTATTTGTGGGCGACCTTGACCAGCTCCTTGCGGCGCTCGGCGTTGAGCTCGGGGATCGGCACGCGCATCGTCGCGCCCTCGACGATCGGGTTGAGGCCGAGGTTGGCCTCGCGGATCGCCTTCTCCACGGCATGGGCCATGCCACGATCCCACACCGAGACCAGCAGCATGCGCGACTCGGGCACCGAGACGGTCGCCACCTGGTTGAGCGGCATGCGGGCGCCATAGGCCTCGACGGTCACCGGCTCGAGCAGGTGGGTGGAGGCGCGACCGGTGCGCAGACCGGCGAGCTCTTCCTTGTAGACGTGGACCGCCTGAGACATGCGGCGCTTGAGATCTTCCAGGTCGAACTTGTGTGACATCGGACGTCCTCGGGAGGGCTTTCCTCGGATGTGCCCGGCCGACGGCGGATCGTCGACTTCGAGCGAGGGGGTAGGAGTTCAATGCGTCGCTTTCGGGGCGAAGAATCGCCCCGATGCACGCATCGACGACTGGTCGACGATCGACGTCACCCTCCCCGAGAGTCGCGGCCGGCGACCACGGTCGCCACGGCTTCACCCTTCAGGACGTCGATCAACGCACCCGGCTCCTGAGCCGAGAACACGATTATCGGAATACCGTTGTCGCGGGCAAGTGCGAATGCCGCGGTGTCCAGGACCTTGAGATCCCGGCGGATCGCCTCGTCGAAGGTGAGACGATCGAAGCGGGTGGCCGTCGGATCCTTCTTGGGATCGGCGGTGTAGACCCCGTCGACGTTGGTCGCCTTGAGGATGGCGTCGCAGCGCATCTCGGAGGCGCGCATCGCCGCGGTGGTGTCGGTGGTCAGGAACGGCGTGCCGAGACCGCCGGCGAACAGCACCACCCGGTCGCGGGCGAAGGCCGCCGCCGCGTCCCGCTGGGTGAAGCTGTCGGCCACCGTCGGCATGGGCAAACCGGTGAAGACCCGCGCCTCGACGCCGCGCGCCCTCAGCGCCTCGCGCATGGCGAGCGAGTTCATCACCGTCGCCATCATGCCCATGTGGTCGCCGGTGACCCGGTCCGTGCCCTGTTTCTCCAGCCAGGCGCCGCGAAAGAGGTTGCCGCCGCCGATGACGACGCCGATCTCGGCGCCGATGGCGTGAGCGGCGGCGATCTCGTCGGCGATGCGACCGACGATCGCAGTGTCGATGCCGAGCGGCTCACCGCCCGCCAGCGCTTCGCCCGAGAGCTTGAGGAGCACCCGTTTCCAGGCCAGTTTCTCGCTCATCTCCCCGCCCTTTCTCGCCGTCTACCGGGCAGAACGAGCGAATCCCGAGGATTCGCCGTTCGCATCCCGTGCCCGGATACACGAAGGGCGCCGGTTCGTCACCAGCGCCCTACGCAATTCACGTGACGTCGCGTCCGTCGATCAGACGCCGGCCTGAGCGGCGACTTCCGCGGCGAAGTCGGAGACTTCCTTCTCGATGCCCTCGCCGATCACCATGCGCACGAACGCCTTGATGGTGACGGGGGCGCCGAGATCCTTCGACGCCTGGGCGACGAGCGCTTCGACGGTCAGCTCGGGGTTCATCACGAAGTTCTGCTTCAGGAGGGTGACCTCCTCGTAGAACTTGCGGATGCGGCCCTCGACCATCTTCTCGACGACGGCGGCCGGCTTGCCGGACTCGAGCGCCTGAGCCGAGAAGATCTGACGCTCCTTCTCGACGATCGCCGGGTCGATCTCCTCGGTGCGCACGGCGGCCGGGGTCGGATCGTGGGCGGCGACGTGCATGGCGATCTGCTTGCCGAGCGCGGCGAGCTTCGCCTTGTCGGCGGCCGACTCGAGCGCGACGAGCACGCCGATCTTGCCGAGACCGTCGGAGACCTGGTTGTGGACGTAGGACGCGACCACACCTTCGCCGACCGACAGGACGGCCGAGCGGCGCAGCTGCATGTTTTCGCCGATGGTGGCGACCGCGTCGGTGATCGAGTCGACGACCGACTTTCCGGTCGAAGCCAGGGTGGCGGCGCCGAGGGCGGCCACGTCGCCGTCGGTGGTCAGCGCCACGGCGGCGACGCCCTTGACGAGGGCCTGGAAGCCGTCGTTGCGGGCGACGAAGTCGGTCTCGGAGTTGACCTCGACGACGGCGCCGCGGATGCCGTCGGTGGCGACGCCGACGAGGCCCTCGGCCGCGGTACGGCCGGACTTCTTGGCGGCCTTCGACAGACCCTTCTTACGCAGCCAGTCGACCGCGGCTTCCATGTCGCCGTT
>CALMYM010000216.1 GCA_937873675.1 uncultured Alphaproteobacteria bacterium
GGCGCGTAACGAGTCGTAGACCGCCGACGTGTCAATCGGCTGGCGGGTGGCCCGTACCCGCGACCTCGTCGGCGATCATCCCGGCCCGTATTGCGACGCCGGCCGCGACGCCTTCCTCGACACGGCCGCCGTCTTCATGGCCTGCGACCGGGTGGTGACCATAGACACCGCGCTCGCCCACCTCGCCGCCGCCCTCGGCCGCCCGACCGAGGTGCTGCTGAAGCGCGTGCCCGATTGGCGCTGGCTGGAAGGGCGGACCGACACGCCGTGGTATCCGACGGTGCGGCTGCATCGCCAGATGATCGCCGGCGACTACGCCGGCCCGATCGCCTCGGTCGCGGCGGCGCTCGCGCGGGGGTGAGCAGGGTGGCTCCCGGCCGAGGTCGGGCGTTGCGCGGTATCGGTCGAATGTGCCGCGGCGTCCTGCTCGATGCTTCGAGACGGCGCCCTCCGGGCGCCTCCTCAGCATGAAGCGCCTGTCAAGAAGAGATCATCTTCAGAAGAGGTCATACCGAACCGACGAAGTTTCGGCCTTTTCGAAACTTCGTCGGTGAAGGCAAGCCCGAACGGGCGTCGGCCGGTCAGGCCGTAATGCTGATGAAATTCGGACGAGACCGAATTTCATCAGCCGAGTATCATCCGAGAGCGCTTCATCCTGAGGAGGGCCGTAGGCCCGTCTCGAAGGATCTCGCACCGGCGCTCCCGCCCGGTGCATCGTTCGGGGAGGGGGGCGCCTCAGCTCTTCGCCGGCTTGCGCTGGATGAAGCCCCAATATTTGTCCGGGCCCATCTTCAGCTGGAAACCGATGTCGAAATGGCTGATGTCGACGAAGCCGGAGCGCTCGATCAGGTCGCGCAGCATCCTGAGGCCGAAGACCGAATAGTGGTTCTTGTTGAGTTCGTGTCCGGCGACCGTATCGGGGCAGGGCACCTCGATGTAGACCACCCCGCCCGGCTTCAGCACCCGGAAGATCTCGGCGAGCGTGAAGAACGGCATGATCGAGTGCTCGAGCACGTGCCGGCACCAGACGAGATCGAAAGTCTCGTCGGGGAACTTGAGGAAGGTCAGGTCCATCTCGACCGCGTTGAACCCCTGCGCCCGGCAGATGTTCACGTCCTCGCCGATGGCGATGCCGATGGCGTCGAGCTCGTCGGCGGCGAAATGCTTCAGCGCCACGCCCTGTCCGCAGCCGATGTCGAGCACCTTGGCGCCCTTCGCCATCGGCCAGGTCTCCTTCACCCGCGCCCACACCCGGGCGGTGATGTCGGCGTGGAGATTGGTCGGCGTCTCGGGATAGACGTCGCTCCACAGCTTCTTGCAGAAGGCCTCGAGCCGGGCGTATTTCGCCAACGGGTCGGCCGCCGGTGCGACCGGGGCGGGCGCCACCGCGGGCTTCGCCTTCTTCGATGCGGGCTTGGACATCGGCGTCTCCGTCAGTCGAGATCCATGACGATGCGCTTCATCCCGCGGGCGGTGTCGCCCCAGGTGAGCGTCGAGAGGAAGTCGGCGCCGGCCGCGCCGCGACGGCGGGCCTCGGCGCGATCGGCGTGGACCCGCTCCAGCGTCTCGACGATCTCGTCGACGTCGCTCTCGCCCCAGCCGGCGGTGCCGCCGATCGCCGCTCCCGCGCCGCCCATCGGGCTCTGGCGCGTCAGCGGATAGCAGCGATCGTCGCCAACGAGGTCCATGTGGCCGGTGTTGGCGGAGAGGATGGTCGGCACGCCCGAGGCCATGCATTCCATGGCGACGAGATTGGTGCCGCCCTCCGAGCGGTTGGGGAACAGCGCCACGTCCATCTCGCGCAGGATCGGCGGCATGAAGGCGTTGGCGACCGCGCCGAGATCGAGGAACTGATGGTCGGGAATGCCGTTGGCGCGCGCCCAGGCGGCGTTGTCGACCGCCTTGCCCGAGGCGTCGTAGGGGATCGGCGCCGCCTTGCCCGATTGGTCGAGGGTGCGGGCGAACTGGACCCAGGGGCTGTGCCAGGCGGTGACCAGCATCGCCTCCGGATGGCGCTTGGCGAAGCGGGAGAAGGCGGCGACCACCAGATCCTGCCCCTTGCGCAGCTCGAGCTTGCCGCCCGAGAAGACCAGGAAACGGTCACCCATGGTGCCGAGCTTCGGCGCCGGGTGGAACAGGCTCTGGTCGATGCCCTGGATGACGGTGGTGACGTTGGTCAGCCCGTATTCGCGCAGGACCTTCTCGTTCCAGGTCGAGCCGCAGACGATCAGCGGGAAGGCGCGGGCGCGCTCCACCGTCTCGGCGTCGAGTTGCGGCGTCTCGAAGAAGACGACGCCGACCGTCGGCTTGCCCCTCAGCGGCACGCCGTGGGCGCCGGGGCTGACGCGGAAGTCGTTGCCGAGCGCCGCGAGCAGCGGGCCGTCGAGATCGAGCGATTTGCCGGCGCGCGTCGCCAGTTGATCGGCGAGCCAGCGAGACCGGGTGACGAAGCCGTCGAGGGCGAGGCGGCGCAGCTTGTCGACGGCGATCTGGCTCTCCTGGATCGGGAAGGAGCCGAAGGCCTCGATATCGGCGTCGCGCGCCCAGTGGAGCGCCAGATTGAGACCGTAGACGCCCCAGCCGAAGAAACTGGAGATGCCCCAGTGGATCACCACGCGCCGCATGCCGACGAGCCCCCGCCCGGAGCCCGCGTTTCCTCGCGAATCACCCGCGAGCCCCATCGATTCGATTTGTATTCCGCCGCCGCGGCGTCGTCGACGGCGACAGGGCAGGGCGAAGCCGGGCTCAGCCGGGCGTCTCGTCCACCAGCACCAGTTCGAAGGTCATCAGCACCGGGTTGACGCCGCGGGTGAACCGTCCGCCGGCGAGCGCCCCGGTGAAGTCGACGAGGCCGCCGTCGAGGATCGCGCACGGCGCGCCGTCCGCCCCGGGGTCAACCCGCCCGGCGGTCAGATGAACCTCGGTGGCGAAGGCGGTGATCTCCGCGCCGCCCTCGAAGGCCGCGCCGATGGTCGAGCCGACGCCGCCCTCGATGCGCGCCCGGGTGATGCCGCGGTCGCGGCAGAAGGCCTCGAGCGCGCCGGCGAAATCCTGGTTGGGCCGCAGCCGCAGCGCTTGCGCCCGCTCTCCGGTGCCGTCCGGCGCCGTCCGTTCCGTCGCCACCGGGCCGAACACCGAGAACCCGGTCTCCGGATCGGCATCGACCCGGAAGGTCGCGCCGTCGATGCCGTAGGCGGCGAGCACCACGTCCTCGGCGACGACGCTGCCGTCGGCCAACACGTGGCCGCCGTGCGAGGTGCCGTCCGCCTCGCGCCACAGCCCGTGGGCATGGAAGGCGGTCGCCCCGTCGCGCAGCCCGACGGTCATCGCCCCTTCGAGGAACCGGGTGATGCCCGCCGGGCGGAACGTCTCCGAATAGAAAGCGGCGTGGCGGTCGTCGCGCGCCAGCGCCGGCATGCAGTAGGCGAAGGGCGAAAGCGCCAGTCCGTCGAGTTTCACCGTGCCGGAGCCGAAACCTTCGTCGGCGAAGCATCTGCCGATCGCCGCGAGAAGCGGCTCTCCGGCACACAGTCGCGCTTCGAACCGTCGGCCTCGGCAGGGCACCGCCACGAGCCGTTCGGTCGGCGCCGGACCGGGCTGGCGGATGTGTGTCGGGCGGGAGGTCGGATGAGCCGCCGCCCCGCTGTCCTGTCGCATGCCGCTCACGATGCCCCCTTATCCCGCTCGGCCGCCATCTCGGCGAGGACGCCGCGCGCCTCGAGTTCGTCGCGCACCATGCGTTTCGGCACCTTGCCGTAGCCGGAACGCGGCAGCGCGTCCCAGAAGACGAAACGGCGGGGCATCTTGTAGCGCGGGATCTCGGCGGCGAGCGCCGCGGCGAGCCGGGCCTCGTCGATCTCAGCACCTTCGCGCGGAACGCAGACGGCGACGCCGACCTCGCCCCACAAGGGATCCGGCACGCCGAGCACGGCGACCTCGGCGATCTCCGGGAAGGTCAGGATCTTCTCTTCGATCTCGCGCGGATAGATGTTGGAGCCGCCGGAGATGTACATGTCCGAGGCGCGGCCGGTGATGTAGACGAAGCCCTGGTCGTCGACGTGGCCGAGGTCGCCGGTGCGGAACCAGCCGTCTTGGAAGGCGTTGGCCGAGGGGTCGTCGTAGTAGCCGGCGAAGACGGCCGGGCCGACGACGCAGATCTCACCGGTCTCGTGCGGGCCGAGTTCGTGCCCCTCGGCGTCGCGGATCGACACCTGCATACCGGTCCGCGGATAGCCGCAGGTGCCGACGCGGGCGTCCGGTCCGTCCTCGACCGTGTGGGCACGGGTCGGCAGCACGGTGATCGCGCCGGTCACCTCGCCGAGGCCGAAGTACTGGACCAGCACCGGCCCGAGGGTGGCGAGCGCCCGCTTCTGGTCCTCTCGATACATCGGCGCGCCGGCGTAGATGACGTGGCGCAGGCTCGAGTGGTCGAATTCGGTGACGGAGGGATGCTCGACCAACAGCTTGAGGATGGTCGGCACGGTGAAGAGGTTGGTGACGCGATGCGTCTCGATCAGCCGCCACGCCTCGGCGACGTCGAACTTCTCCGAGGGCATCAACACGGTCGGCGCACCGCGCGCCGAGATGTTCAGAAAATGCACCCCCGCGCCGTGGCTGAGCGGCGCCACCACCAGCGAGGCGTCGGCCTCGGTCGTGCCGGGTAAGAGGTCGGCGAGGTGGTTGGTGACGACGAAGGCCATCTGGCCGTGGGTCAGCACCGCCGCCTTCGACCGCCCGGTGGTGCCCGAGGTGAAGAAGAACCAGCAGGGATCGTCGTACTCGACCGGAGCTTCCGCGATCCGCGCGTCGCGATGGGCGGCGATGCGTTCGCCGACGTCCGCCTCGCCGAAGGCGGTGTCGCGCGCCATCTCGTCGAAGCGCCAGACGAACTCGATCGCCGCGGCTTCCGCCGTCACCGCGGCGGCGTGGTCGGGGAAGTCGCCGTGGCAGAGGAAGGCGCGGGCGCCCGACGCGGTCGCCAACACCGCCACTTCCTTCGGCAGCAGGCGGAAGTTGGTCGGCACCCACACCGCGCCGAGGCGGAAGCAGGCGAACATCGACAGGATCATCTGCACGGTGTTCTTGGAATGGACGAGGACGCGGTCGCCCTTGACGATGCCGCGCCCCGCCAGCGCCGCCGCCAGCGCCTCCGATCCGGCCGCGATTCCCGCCC